>CANHNT010000130.1 GCA_947461985.1 Bacteroidota bacterium
CAAATGCGCCCAGATTATTTAATTCGGTTCAATAAAAAGTTTTCTCAAAAGGGGTTTAATCGTTTATTGAATAATGGAAATGAATGCGTAAATACTTTTATTAATTATTTGCCATCCTACACAGGTCCAGGGCATACCTGCATTTACACAGGAAGTGTGCCATCGTTGCACGGTATTGCTAGTAATGATTGGTTCGATAGAAACACGGGGAAATCGGTTTATTGCACTCAAGACAATGAAGCCAAAAATATTGGAGGAACACTTAAAGCTGGTAAAATGAGCCCTAAAAATTTGTGGGCTACAACCATAACGGATGAATTGCGTTTAGCATCCAATTTTAAATCCAAAGTAATTGCCATTTCTGTAAAAGATCGAGCTTCTATATTACCTGGTGGACATACTGCAAATGCCTCTTATTGGATGGATGATAGCAATGGGGTATTTATGACCAGTGATTTTTACATGAAAGCCCTGCCAACTTGGGTGAGTAGTTTTAATGAACAAAAAATTGCATCCAAATTAATGAACCAAAATTGGAATCCCATTTTACCAATTGAAAATTATACAGAAAGCACTTCGGATGACAATAAATATGAAGGGAAATTTGCTGGAGAAAATGCAACCACGTTTCCACATGAAACGGCTAAATTAAAAATTAGCGATATTAAAAAAACACCTTTTGGAAATGAAATATTGACACAATTTGCTAAAGAAGTTTTAATAAATGAAAAATTAGGTCAAGGTAACGAAACTGATTTTTTAGCCATCAGCTATTCCTCTACCGATTATGTTGGACACCAATTTGGACCTAATTCAATTGAAATTGAAGATACTTACATCAGAATGGATCAAGAAATTGAAAAACTTTTAGCTTATTTAGATGCTCAAGTAGGTGAAGGAAATTACACGTTGTTTTTAACTGCGGATCATGCCGTAGCGCACAATCCTCAATTTTTAATAGACAATAAAATACCTGCAGGTTACTTTTTAGGAAAGGTGTTTAAGGATACATTAAATAAATATTTGAATACTAAATTCCAAAATCCTAAAATTGTAAACGAGGTAGGAGAGAACTTTATTTGGTTAAATGACAGTTTATTAAAAAATTCAACGTTGAAAAAAGATGAAATAATAACAGAAATTCTAACTTTTTGTAAACAAAAAGAAGAAATTCAATTTGCGATTGATATGAATAATATGGACAAAGCCATGGTACCATCAATAATTAAAGAAATGGCAATTAATGGCTATGTTGCAAAAAGAAGTGGAGATATTTTATTGCTGTTAAATCCAGCTTGGTTAGATGCTTATGCAAAAACAGGAACGACCCATGGCACTTGGAATCCTTATGATACGCACATTCCATTGATTTGGTTTGGCGCAGGAATTCAAAAAGGAAAAACAATACAACAAGTTTATATGACTGATATAGCAGCAACTTTAGCTACTTTATTACATATTCAAATGCCCAATGCGTGTATTGGAAAAACAATTGAAGACGTATTAAAATAAAATTTAATTAGAAGAATTGTTTTGATAAACTGTTTTTGATAAGAATTAATCATTTGAATTTAAATCAGGTGTACTTAATCCAATACCTGAAAACAATGACTTTAATACGGTTCCATCAATATTTTTTGCAATTAAACTACTGCATTACATTCTTTCAGGTGAATTGATACCAAGTAATTTCAATCCTTTTGCAAGCACATTTTTTACCAAGGTACTTACTTGTAATCTAAAAATCATTTGCTCATTTGTATCTGCTTTTAAAATTGAATGATTGGCTAAAAAACTATTATATTCTTTTGCCAAATTGAAGATATAAATACAAACTAAAGAAGGATTATATTCAGTAGCCGCTTGCATTAATAAGTTCGGGAACTGCTCTATTTGTTTTAGCAATCCTTTTTCTTGAGCCGTCATTTCAATGGCAACACTTTTTAATTCTATATCGTTTGCTTTTCGTAAAATAGAAGAAATACGAGCATGTGTATATTGAATAAATGGACCTGTAAAACCATGAAAGTCGATACTTTCTTCAGGATTGAAAATCATTTTCTTTTTAGGATCAACACGTAACAAATAAAATTTTAATGCGCCTAAACCTAATGTATTGTAGAGTTCCAAAAGCTCCTCCTCTGTAAAGCCTTCAACTTTCCCTAATTCTTCGGTATTTTTTTGTGCAATGCTCGTCATTTCTGCAACCATATCATCCGCATCAACTACATTTCCTTCACGACTTTTCATTTTACCATTAGGCAGTTCTACCATGCCATAGGATAAATGATAAATGCCATCGGCACAAGGTTCTTGTAATTTTTGAAGAATTAATTTCAATACTTGCATATGATAATTTTGTTCATCTCCAATTACATAAACAGATTTATCCATTTTATAATCGTTGTATTTTAAAATGGCGGTACCAATATCCTGGGTCATATAAACCGAAGTTCCATCTCCTCGTAATAGTAATTTTTGGTCTAAACCATCGGCCTCTAAATCAATCCAAACCGAATGGTCTTCTTTTTGATATAAAATATTATTTTGTAAACCCTTTAAAGCAACTTCTTTACCTGATAAATAGGTATTGCTTTCGTAATAAAATTGATCAAAATCAACGCCCAGTTTTTTAAAAGTAACATCAAAACCTTCATATACCCAAGTGTTCATTGTCTTCCATAAGCGAATCGTATCTTCATCATTGGCTTCCCATTTTCGAAGTAATTCTTGTGCTTCCAATAAAATAGGGGCTTGTTTTTCGGCTACTTCTTTTTCTATTCCTTGTTCAACTAAAACCGCCAATTCTTTTTTAAATAAATCATTGTATAAAACATAATAATCGCCCACTAAATGATCTCCTTTTATGCCTGTTGAAGTTGGTGTTGCACCATTTCCTTCTTTCATCCAAGCAATCATGCTTTTGCAAATATGAATGCCTCGATCGTTTATTAAATTGGCTTTAATTACTTCATATCCTGTTTCTTTTAAAATATTTGCTAAAGAAAAACCCAGAAAAATATTTCGTAAATGACCGAAATGGATTGGTTTATTGGTATTTGGTGAGGAATATTCAATCATCACTTTTTGACCATTTTGAGCAGATTGACCAAAAGATGGATTGGTAAAATGAGCCACTAAAAATTCATTGAAATAAGTAGCATTGATTTCTAAATTTAAAAAACCTTTGATTACGTTGTATGACGTAAAAATAGTATTTTGTGCAACCAATGCAGCGCCTAATTGTTCAGCCACTTCCTCTGGTTTTTGTTTGGTTTGTTTCGTAAAAGGAAAGGTAACGATGGTGTAATCACCCACAAATTCTGGTTTCGTATCATTTACTTGAATGCTGTCTATTGGAAATTCAACTTCATAAATTTCATTTAATACTTGGGCTGCATTCACTTTTATTTCTTGTATAAGACTCATTATTTTATCTTTAAGTCGCAAAAATACACTATCAAAACATGCTTTTGCGTTTTAGTAGTAAAAAATAGTATTTTTGCATCAATGAAAAATTCAATTATTTATTTATTTTCCCTTTTGGGCATAACCATATTTGCAGCTGCTTGCTCCAGTGATTTTAAAGTAGGAGCCGATTATAAAGACTATACCGTGGTGTTTGGTTTATTGTCTCGAAATGATACAGCACATTACATGAAAATTACAAAAGGATTTTATGATGAAAAAAATAGCAATCTTTTGATCGCGCAAAATGTCGATTCTTTGTACTTTAACAATATTGAAGTAACCATGTATAAATCTACTGGACTGAATGTTGTCGATTCGATTAAGTTGCAAAAAGTAGATTTGAATTTAGAAGGATACGCTAAAGACTCCGGAATTTTTGTGAATACCCCTAATTATGCATATAAATTTAAAGAACTACTTGATCCTTCTAAAAAATATAAATTGGTTGTAAAAAATTTAAATACAGGGAAAATTGTTTTTGGTGAAACCGATGTCTTAGATAATTCCAAAATTGTTTTTACGAGACCAATTGCAGGAGGCACCCCATTAAATTTTGCACAAGTAGGAGTGAGTTTCACGAATTTTACTTGGAATACACCAGCTAATGTAAGTATTTTCGATTTATATCTTCGTTTTAGTTACGAAGAAAAAAATACTGCATTTACGCCAGTTAAAATAACGAGTGTAGTTAAACTTATTCCTTTAGCAAGGAGTGTTCCAAATGATAATTCGCCAATGAACATCAGTGTGTCTGCAGAAGATTTTTACAGAGCTTTACAAGGAGAAATAGCTCCAGCTGGCAATACTATTACTCGTTTTTTGGATACTCCTGATGTTGTAGTAGCAGCTGCTGGTCAAGATTTAAAAACGTATATTGATGTAACTTCTTCTCAAGGAGGTATTACCTATGATCAAATTAAACCTTTTTATACCAACATGAAGGGAGAAAATGTGTTAGGGTTATTTTCATCAAGAGCAAGCGCTAATGCCAATCAAATCCAATTTTCTAAGGCAACGCGTGATTCCATTTTATTTGGCTCATACACTAGAACTTTAAAATTTGTAGGAAATTCATCTAAATAATTGACGATTGGCTTATAATAATCTCTGCCATTTTTAAATCAAATGGAGTCGTTATTTTTATATTTTCATCAATTCCATGAATTAAATTTATTTCTTCGCCCAAATTTTCTAAAACAGAAGCTTCATCAGTAAACGATGCTTGATAAGGTTGCTCAAATGCTTTTTTTATTGAATCAATTTGAAATGTTTGAGGTGTTTGAATGGCTCTAAATTCTTCTCTATTCGCATACTCATTGTTAGAAGAATTTATTTTACGTAAACTATCTTTAATCAATACACACGGTATTGCATTGCCTTTTTCTAATGCTGTTTGAAGACAATTTTCTAATAATTTTTGAGTAATAAATGGTCTAACTCCATCATGTATAAAAACTATTCCATCTGTTTGAATGGCATTCAATCCGTTTTTAACAGATTGGAACCGGGTTTCTCCTCCTGAAACTACAACAATATCTGCAATGTTTTCAGAAAGTGAATTTAGATAATCAAGTTGCTCCATATATTCTTTAGGCAACACTAAAATGATTTTAATACCTGAAATGGTTGTTTGAAACGCTTTAATAGTATGATACAAAATGGGCTTCCCATTTAAAAGTAAAAACTGTTTAGGAATATTACTTTTCATTCTTGTTCCAACACCACCAGCTACGATAACCGCATATTTCATTTTTCAAAATTAGTATTTTTTCTACAATATTATTTATTCTTAAAACTTGTTTTTAATATAAATAAATGAAGTGCCCGTTTCTTTAATTAAGTGTGTATAAATCACGTAAAAATTCTTACAATTTTCTACTTGCGACTAACTACTTTTTTACTACTTTTGCACATGCTTAAAGATTTTCCTGTTCAAAACGAAAAAGAAACAAGAGGTGGATTTGGTGAAGGTATTCATGAAATTGCTAAAACCAATCCAAATGTAGTTGCACTTACAGCCGATTTAGCCGGTTCCTTAAAGTTGAATGCATTTATCAAAGATTTTCCAGATCGATTTATACAATGTGGAATTGCTGAAGCAAACATGATTGGGATTGCTGCAGGAATGACTATTGGTGGAAAAATCCCTTATACAACTACTTTTGCCAATTTCTCTACTTCAAGGGTATACGATCAAATTCGTCAAAGTGTGGCTTACAGTGGTAAAAATGTAAAAATTTGCGCTTCGCATGCTGGTTTAACCTTAGGTGAAGATGGTGCAACCCATCAAGTGTTAGAAGATATTGGGATGATGAAAATG
>CANHNT010000131.1 GCA_947461985.1 Bacteroidota bacterium
AAGATAGTATAAATCATCGTTAAATCGGCAGTATCATAGGCTTTGTAAATAAATATCAACGAAAAATTTAAAATATATCCTATAAAGCGAGTTGCTATGCTGGGTAAACCATACCACATGGTTTGTCCGGCTAATTTTTTTATACTCAATGAAAAAAGTTTAGAGTGTAAAAATAAGGCGAACAATTATTATTTTAGTACTTATTTACGATAAAGAAATACTAAACAAGTACATTTGCAGAAATAAAAATTTACAAATAATGAAAAAATACATTTTTTTAATCTCAATTATTATAACTACATTAACCACCTTTGCACAAGAAGTAAAAGAAAGCACAACGGTTGTTAATGATATGAATCAACCTTGTATTTCGGCCGACTATGCGCTGTCTGGAGAAATTATTGAAGGAGCATTTATCAAAAAAATGGCTGATGCTAAAATTAGTAAAGCTTCAAAAGCAACTAATGGTTTTAAATTATATAAAGGGGTTACGGTTTCTGAAATCACTAAAGAAACAATCGATTTATACTTTAAAGTAGAAGATAAAAAAACATCTGCTATCCTCACGATGGCATTGTCTAAAGGGTATGATAATTTTTTAAAAAAAGAAACAGACTCTGTTTCTATCGAAAATGCAAAAATATATTTAACCAAATTTGCAAATGATGCAACTGCTTTTTTGTTAGCTAAGCAAATGAACGAACAAGCAGCAGTTGTTAAAAGTTTAGAGAAAAAACTTAAAGGTCAAAGCAAAGACGAAGAAGGTTATACAAAAGATAAATCTAAAATAGAATCAAAAATCAATTCAAATAAAATAGATATTGTAGCATTAAAAATTGAAATGGAAGCACAACAAAAAGCATTAGAAACTGTAAAAATGAAAACTGTTACTGTTGAAGAAATGAATGCGTTGAAAAAAGAACTAAGCAAACAACAATCTACAACAGAAAAAGCTACTAAAAAATACAACAACGCATTAGAAGATGCAGGCACCTATAATGAAAACTTAAAAAAAGCTGAAGACAAAATAATGGATGCTGTTTTAGAACAAACTAAAACAAAATCTGAAATTACAGAAGCGAATAAAAAAATAGATGACTTAAAAACGCAATTAGCGAATTTAAAATAAACATAATTAGAAAGACACTAAAAAACGGAGCAAAAAATGATTGCTCCGTTTTTTTATAAATCAGATTAATTAATTAAAATATTTATTTATAAATACTAATTTAGCAAAAATGAAAAAACAAACTAAATTACGATAATTTAGAAGTTCATATTAATTATACGCATGAAACAACGATTTTTTACGGCTGGTCCATCACAAATTCATTCGAATTATATTGCTTTTTATCAAGAAGCGATGAATTTGAATTATGGAAGTTTAAATCATCGAAGCGAAGAATTTCGTAAAATCTATCAGCATACGGATGAACAACTTCGATCACTTTTGAATCTTACTGCTTCACATCAAATTTATTTTGCTGGCAGTGCCACCGAAATTTGGGAACGAATGATTTTAAATTTAGTAGAAGAACATAGTTTTCATTTTGTAAATGGCAGTTTCAGTCAACGATTTTTGGAATTCAGTGAATTATTGGGCAAAAAAGCGACCTCAATAAAAGTAGAACATGGTCAAGGTTTTGATGTTTCCAATACTATAATTCCATCTAATACCGAATTGATTTGCACCACTCAAAACGAGACGAGTTCAGGAGTTTGCATGCCATCTACTGATTTAGTGTCGTTGAAAAAACAACACCCAAATACATTATTGTGTACCGATTTAGTTTCCATTGCGCCTATTACGAATATTGATTATCATTTTATAGACTCTTCATTTTTTAGTGTACAAAAAGCATTTGGCATGCCTCCAGGTTTAGGTGTTTGGATAGCAAACGAAGCTTGTTTATCGAAAGCAGAAAATGTACATTCAAAAAAAATAGTTCAAGGAGCACACCATACTTTATTAAGCTACGCAAAAAATTATGCTCATTGGGAAACACCTTCAACACCCAATGTAGTTGCTATTTATATTTTAGGCAAAATTGCCGAAGAAATGAATAAAAAAGGGTTGAAGCAAATTCAAGCAGAAATTAAATTAAAAGCTGAATTAGTTTATGAATTTGCCAGACGATCTTCACAATTTGAAATTGTTGTAAAAGAGAAAAATCATCAATCTGAAAGTGTAATTGTTTTAAAATGCAAAGATGAGAATGATTCTATAATTTCTTCGTTAAAAGCAAATGGCATGCATATTTCAACTGGATATGGCCCTTATAAAAAATTAGAAATTAGAATTGCCAATTTTCCTTCTACAACCATACATGATATGAATAACTTGATAGAAGAATTGTCAAAATTTTAATAAAACCTATATAATCAATTCCCAATTATTTACTATTTATTAAGTAGCAGTCTAAAACTAGCCATTGACGATATCATAAAAAAAACGATTTGAAAATTGGGGTCGTTAATTATTTAATGCAGTAATTTAAAAAATAAAATAAAACTCAACTTATTTTATCCTTTTTTTAAGCGCTAGAAACCTTATTTTTGCAAACGTGAACTTTTTATTTCCTTTATTTATAGCTGCATCATTGGTTATCGGCATTCCGATATTGATTCATTTATTCAATTTTAGAAAATATAAAAAAGTCCTTTTCCCAGATATCCGTTTTTTAAAAGAATTACAAGAACAAACTCAAAAATCATCTCGGTTAAAGCATTTACTCATTTTGGCTAGTAGAATATTGGCCGTATTAAGCTTGGTTTTTGCTTTCGCGCAACCATTTTTTCCAAAAGACAAAGAAAAAATAACACAAGGTCCCAAAGCGGTAAGCATTTATGTAGACAACTCATTTAGTATGGGAGTCGAAAAAAACGCTATTTCTTTAGTTGACTTAGCCAAAGGCAAAGCCAAAGAAATTATTGAAACCTACTCAAGCAGCGATCAATTTCAAATTTTGACTAACGATTTTGCTTACAATGAAAATCGTTTTTTAACTAAAGAAGAAGCACTTCGTTTTTTAAGTACCATTCAAGTTTCTGCTACCACAAGAAAAGCAGAAATTATTTTAGAAAAACAAAAACAATTGTTACAAACAGAAAATGGGTTTAAAAAACAAATTGTTTTTATCTCTGACTTTCAAAAAAATAATTTCAAGCCTAATTTAGCAATAGACGATGCTACTCAAAAGTTTTTTGTGCGTGTAAATGCGAACACAATCAATAATATATCGTTAGATACTTTATATTTTGAAAGCCCTACTATTTTATTAAATGAGCCCAATAATATTGTTGTAAAATTAAAAAACAACAGCAATGAAGAAGCAAATACATCCTTGACGTTGATGGATAATAATCAGCTTAAAAGTGTGGTCAATGTTAGCTTAAAAGGCAATGAGTTAAAAACCGAAAATGTAACTTTCACAACGTCAAAAGCTGGTAATCAAAATTTAAAAGTGTTTATTCAAGACAATCCAATTCGTTTTGATGATACTTTTTTTGTGGCAGGAAAAGTAAGTTCCAATTTCAGTGTGTTGGTTTTAAATCAAAATAATGCGAATGCCTTTTTAAGTTCTGTGTTTAAACCGAATGCACAGTTTAGGATGGATAATAATAACGTAACCAGTTTTAATCCTTCCCTGCTTTCAAACTATTCGTTGGTTGTATTAAACAGCGTGACGGCATTGTCGGAGCCATTGAGCAATGCGTTGCTTAATTTTGCTCAAAAAGGAGGCAGCATTTTAGTATTTGCGCCACAAACCAATGTAACAAATGGTATCAATACGTTCTTGACAAAAACAGCAGGTTGCAATTTTTCAAATTATGACACCAATAAATTATTTGTAACCAGTTTCAATAAAACACATGCAATATTCAAAGATATATTTGTAAAAACACCTGAAAATATTGAATTACCCATTGTTTACAAACACTTCATTATATCCAAGGCAGCTTTGAGTAGCGAACAAAAATTATTTACTTTCTCCAATGGAGATGCATTTTTAAATAGTTATAAAATAGGTGCAGGCACAATGTATGTTTGCGGCTCAAGTGCCGAAATAAGCGCAAGTAATTTTCCAAAGTCATATTGGTTTTTACCTATCATTTATAAAATGGCATTTATGAATGCCAACAATGCAATCAACTCCATAACCTTAGGAAAAAATGCTTCATTTACCATTGAAAATAATAAAGTAAGTGATAAAACAATTTATCATGTGGCAGGAAATAGTGTAGATGCCATTCCTGAACAACGAAGCATTGGAAGTAAAATTCAATTAAATATTAATCAAGGAATAAAAGAAGCTGGACTCTATTCGGTTTATTTAGAAGGCAGCAAAGACAGCAATTTTGTTGGCATAAACTATAATCGTGCAGAGTCTATTATGGATTTTTGGACAATGAAAGAATTGAAAAATAATTCAACTATAAAAAATGCCGAATGGCTAGAAGATAATATCAATGCATCAAGTACTATAAATGAATTACAACATGGCATTCCACTTTGGAAAGTTTGTATTTTGTTAGCCCTGCTTTTTTTGTTGATAGAAATATTATTAATTCGATTAATGAAATAAAAGAATATGCAGTTATTATTAAAAAAAGTGACCATCCTCTCTCCTACTTCAAAACATCATTTGAAGAAAAAAGATATGCTCATTAAAAATGGCATTATCGAAAAAATTGCTGATTCAATTAATGAAAAAGTAAAAGACGTTATTGACGAGAAAAATTTATATGTGAGCATTGGTTTTATGGATCTATTTTCTGATTTTTGCGAACCCGGATTTGAGCACAATGATACCATAGCTACGGGAATGAAAGCTGCATTGGCAGGAGGATTTACAGATATTTGTTTAATACCAAACACCAATCCTATCATTCAAAATCGCACAACAATTGAATCAATAAAATCCAAATCAGATATTGTTAATTTGCATCCTTTAGGTGCTGTTTCAAAAAATACTGAAGGCAAGGATTTAGCAGAGATGTATGATATGAAACAAGGTGGCGCTATTGCATTTACCGATGGAAAAAAAACCATTCAAGATGCAGGTTTACTACTAAAAGCATTGCAATATATTAAAACTTTTAATGGTGTTATTATTGAAATTCCTGAAAATACATCCATTTCAAATCATGGTTTAATGCATGAAGGCATTGTCTCTACACAATTGGGAATGCCAGGAAAACCAGCCATTGCAGAGTATATTGCTATTCAGCAAAGTTTAGAGTTAGTGAGTTACACAAATTCTAAAATTCACTTTACAGGAGTCAGTACCAAAAAATCAATTGAATTAATTAAGCAAGCAAAAAAGCAAGGTTTACAGGTTACTTGCTCTGTAACTCCATATCATTTATTGTTTACAGATGCTGATTTAGAAACCTATGATAGTTTGTATAAAGTTAATCCACCACTAAGAACAGATGAAGATCGAAAAGCCTTGTTAAAAGCGATTGAAGATGGTGTGGTAGATAGTATTGCTTCACATCATTTTCCACAAGATTGGGATGCTAAAACAAAGGAATTTGAATATGCAAAAAATGGCATGATTACGTTACAAACCCTATTGCCATCTTTATTAAAAGCAAGTTCAAAAATTACCTTAGAAAAATGGATTTCATTACTTACAGAAAAACCAAGAGAAATTCTTTCCGTAAATATTCCTACAATTGATGAAAAACAACAAGCTTGTTTAACGGTTTTTAATCCTTCTGAGAAATGGAACT
>CANHNT010000132.1 GCA_947461985.1 Bacteroidota bacterium
AATTTAATGGAAGAAATTTCGATATTTTTATCAATCGGTTTTAGCATGTCATACATTGTGAGTGCTACAATAGACGCACCATGCATGGCCTCTACCTCTACGCCTGTTTTATAAATGGTGGCTACTTCTACAAAAATATGAACAGTTAAATGTTCAATTTCATAACGAATATTAGTGTATTCAATCGGTAACGGATGGCAATCAGGAATGACATCACTTGTTTTTTTTACAGCCAATAAACCTGCTGCTCTCGAAAACTCAAATACATCCCCTTTTGGAACTCGTTTTTCAACAATTGCTTTTATTGTTTCTTCACTGCTCACTTTTAATTGTGCTGTTGCCGTTGCAAATCGTAAAGTACTAATTTTATTAAGGATATCAACCATGATACAAATTTAGTAGAAAGTAGTTAGTACAAAGTATAAAGATTGGAGAATTTATTTTACTACAGAGATTGAAGTGGTTTTAACACAAAGCCAAGTAACGGTTGTAGTTTAGGTTTTCTTGTGTTTCATTTTTGTTTTTTTTATAGAATTTGATATTACATTTGTTGCTGTGGCTAAAAAGAAAACTCCTTCTACATTTTTTATTAAACTGAAACGTTTTGTTTTAGGATTAATTATTGCGAATATATTATTCATTGTATTAACAAAGTGGATTAATACCCCAATGACTACGGTCATGATTGGCTCCATCATTAAAGGAAATGGGTTAACAAGATCGTATATTTCCTACGATGAAATGGGACGAAATGCCAAGCTAGCTGTGATTTGTAGCGAAGACCAACTTTTTCCTGACCATAATGGATTTGATATGGATGCGATTAAAAAAGCGATGAAATACAATAACGATCCAAAACATAAAAAGACATTGGGCGCTTCAACCATTTCGCAACAAACAGCAAAAAATGTTTTTCTTTGGAATGGAAGAAACTGGTTTCGTAAAGGACTAGAAGTTTACCATACCTTTATGATAGAACTCATTTGGGGTAAAAAAAGAATTTTAGAAACCTATTTGAATGTTGCCGAAATGGGGAAAGGCATTTTTGGCATTCAAGCAGCATCTCAATTTTATTTTAAAAAAGAGGCAAAAAATTTAACGAAAAGTGAAGCGGCTTGGATTGCTGTCATCCTTCCAAATCCGGCAGTTTGGAGTGTAGAAAATCCATCTTCATCATTGGTAAGAAAACACAATTGGATTTTGAAACAAATGAATAATTTGGATGACGATCCTGAAACGATGAAATTAATTAACGATATTACAATTAATAAAAAAAGCAATAAAAAATGAAAATAGCTGTTGTAGGTGCTACTGGTTTGGTGGGTAACAAAATTTTACAAGTTTTAGAAGAACGAAATTTCCCAGTGACAGATCTCATTCCAGTTGCATCCGAAAAATCAATTGGAAAAGAAGTTTCATTTAATGGAAAGAAATATAAAGTCGTTTCCTATCAAGATGCCATTGCTGCAAAACCAAGCATAGCCATATTTTCAGCAGGACGAACAACCTCGTTAGAACTAGCACCCAAGTTTGCCGAAGCAGGCATTTATGTCATCGACAATTCATCGGCATGGCGAATGAACCCCAACAATAAATTAATTGTGCCAGAAGTTAACGGACATGTGTTGACCAAAAACGATTACATCATTGCCAACCCCAATTGCTCCACCATACAAATGGTGATGGTGTTAAAACCCTTGCATTTAAAATATAAAATTAAACGTGTAGTGGTTTCCACCTATCAGTCGGTAACGGGCACAGGCGTAAAAGCGGTATCGCAACTCAACAACGAACGCAACAACATTGAAGGCGAAAAAGTCTATCCATATCAAATTGATATGAACATCATTCCTCAAATAGATGTGTTTACCGACAACGGATATACCAAAGAGGAAATGAAAATGATTTTGGAAACCAAAAAAATACTGCAAGACGAAAGCATCCAAGTGACAGCAACTTGTGTGCGCATTCCTGTGATGGGAGGCCACAGCGAAAGCGTGAATATTGAGTTTGAAAACGATTTCGATTTAGCAGAAGTAAAAACACGTTTAGAAAATTTTGATGGCATCACCGTCGTTGATGACATTGCCAATTTGCAATACCCAATGCCTTTGCATGCACACGACAAAGACGATGTGTTTGTGGGCAGACTTCGTCGCGATGAAACCCAAGCCAATACCTTAAACTGCTGGATAGTTTCCGACAATTTACGCAAAGGTGCAGCCACCAATGCGGTTCAAATTGCAGAGAAATTAGTGCAAGAAAAATTTGTTTAAAGGGATGACGGATGGCTGTTGTCGGTTGACAGGAATGCAACTTTTTTGAAGGTCGACGACATTTACTTTCTGCATTGAAATTGCCCCTGTTCCGTAATTCGGAATCACTCACTGAAATGAGAAGTATTTTGCGAGGATATTTTAAAAATATATTCCATGATGAAATGGATACTTTAATATTTAATTCAACTTATGAGGCGCAACCAACTCAAACTCTGGTATATTGATGCTGAACATTTTTTTATTCAACATATTCTCCATTTGGTATTTGCCCAACATTCGGCCTATTTCTGTGCGAATGCTTACACCCGACATATATTGAAAAGATTCGCCTGGTTCTAAAATGGGTTGTTGACCCACAACCCCTTCTCCTTCTACCTCTCTGTGAGTAGCGTTGCTGTCAAAAATTTGCCAATGTCGGCGCAACAGTTTGATAGGGAAATTTGAAAAATTATCAATAGACACCCTATAGGCAAATGCATGTTCATTGAGCAATGGATTAGATTGTTCATTGTTGTAAAATGTTTCTACTGTTATACTTATGCCTTCGGTTATGAGTTGTACCATGATTTTCAGTGTTTCGTAAAAGTATGATTATTTTTTTTTCTAACGTTTTTTTGATTTAAAAATTATAATTTCTTTAAGAATATTCGCGTCTAATTCGGCATTTCTTGCTTCTATTTCTAAAGGATTATTATAATATCCAAACTGAAAACTGTATTTTATGTATTTGTATAAAAATATAAAAGCACCTTCTCGTTTCCATTGTTTAATATGCATCACTTCGTGCCGCAATAATTCGGTGTTATTGATGATTTCTTCTTTAGAAATGCTGTGTAAATAAATGGTATTAAAGAAAACAATGGCACAATGATTGCTTCGCAATTTGGTAGCTGCGATTTTTGCTATCCAAGATTTTTCTTTAATAAAGACGTTCATTTATTTCCATAATTTTAAAATCTGTTCTGCGTGCTCTTTCGATTTTACTTTGTCGATGATGTGTGCAATTTTTCCTGCCTCATCAATTAAAAAAGTAGTTCGCAAAACACCCATATATTTTCTGCCATACATGCTTTTTTCACCCCAAACCTTATATTTTTCTAAAGTGGCATGGTCCGTATCGGCTAATAAATGATAGGGCAATTGTTGTTTTTCAACAAATTTCACATGTGATGCTTCATCATCAGGACTCATGCCAATCACTTCCATTCCTGCTTTTGTCAATGCTGAATAATGATCACGGAGGTTGCATGCTTCTACCGTGCAAGTGGGTGTCATGTCTTTTGGATAAAAAAACAAAACGACTTTTTTGCCGATAAAATCTTTTAACGCTATTTTTTTACCTTCTTGATTTTTTAAAGAAAAGGCTGGTGCTTTTTTGCCAATTTCGAGTGTTGTTGCCATAATTTTATCTTGTTAATGTGTAACTTATTTTTTGAACATTATTGTTTTCATCATAAGCCGTAACTAACAGTTGATGTGTTCCTAAAGGAAAATGATCATCCATTTCATAATAAAAATGATCTCCTTTTTGTACGATTCTCAACCATTGTCCATCTATAAAAGCTTCTACTTTTTTTACAGATGTTGTTTCGTCTTTCGCTACAAAATTAAGTTGTTTAAGATTCCCTACACGAGTGTTATTTTTTATAGTAGATAGAATAGTGGGTGCTTTTTGATCAATAACGATTTCGTATTTCCCAAAGTCACGAATGGTTGCTTTTACTTTACCGTTTACCAATGTGGCTGCTTTACCTTTTTTAGTCGTTTCAGTTCCATAAGGATAACGAACAACAGCAATTTTATCTTTTAGTGAAATAGGGATTGTTGTTTTTGGAACAAATAGAATATCAAAATAAGTATGCAAAGGCACTTCGGGAGTGTGCACTTGATACAAATGAGAATATTCAGAAGTAGCTGGTTTTATGGATGAAGTAAAATAAATATTATCATACAATTGTTCTGGTGCTAATACAAAGCTCATATTATCATTTTGAAATGAGTTTTTGCTGCCAGCAATAAACTCATTGTTGCCCACCATTTTTGCAGCAGGTTTATTACTTTTAATTGTAAATGACAAACTCGATTTATTATAACGAGTATCATACACTTCAATTCGAATATTTTTTGAAGTGCCTGCCGGCAAATCTATTACGCCATTAGTATTACTAAAGTCTTTATAAACTGGTAATTTGTCGTTAGGAAGTCTTCGGCAAAGTTGAATCCAAGGGCCGTTTTTTTTCTTTATTTTATAATCGGCTATGGCATTCATATATCGAGTAATGTCGTACGAAATATTGTCCATTTGCCAAGCAAAAAAGGGCTTGTCATCCACATACATGTTCATTTCAAAAATGCCTAATGTGCTAGTGGCTATTTCCATAAAATCATCTCCAGCAATGCCAAAAAATACTTTATCAGAATGAATGACCATAATTTCTTTCGATAATTTATTTTTGAAAATAGGATACACAACAGGACTTTGATTGTATATGCTTTTAGTGCCATCATACATTGCTAATTTTTTTAGCAAGGGTGCTTTGCCATCTTTCCAATTAAAAAACAACAAACCATTTAAAGGCGCTTCTGTTTTTGTATCTCTTATTTCTAAATGAAGATGTGGACCTTGTGATGAACCCGTATTGCCACTCCATGCAATAAAAGCACCTTTTCTTACAGGAAACTGGTGTGGCAAAAAAGGAATATCTATATTCCAGTCTTTATTTTTGTATTGTTGTGCTCTAATATAACTTTCTAACTCAGGATAAAATTTATTCAAATGAGCATACAACGTAGTGTATGCACCATGCGTAATGTAAATAGCGTTTCCAAAACCACCAGCTTCAATTTTTACTCGAGAAACATAGCCATCCGCTACATTTCTTACAATTTGGTTTTCTTTTCCTTCAGTTCTTATATCTACTCCAGAGTGAAAATGATTTGGACGGCATTCGCCAAAATTACCAACAATAGAAATTGGAATGTCTACTGGATTTTGAAACGTAGTAGGATAATTTTTCTTTGGAAAAAATGTTTGAGCGTTTAAAAAAATCGAACTTCCCAAATAAATTAGGGTGAGTAACGATGCTCGATTAAACAGGATCGATTTTCGCTTTGTAAGGTTATTTTTCATGTGATTTATGTGTGTAGGTTTAAATTTTTAAGCAGGTTCTGTTTCTAACGTTGAATCCACTTTTGTTTCAATATCATCCTCAGGAATTTTTCCTTTTGAAAGCATTTTTCCTTGAAAAACAAATATGGCAATCACACCGCCCGAAATGGCCGCATCCGCTAAATTAAAAACAGGTCTAAAAAATTCAAAATCTTCGCCACCCCAAACAGGAAACCAAGTAGGATAAGTTCCTTTTAATACAGGGAAATAAAGCATATCAACGACTCTGCCATGAAACATATCAGTATAACCTTGCCCCCAAGCGGTCCATTTAGCAACA
>CANHNT010000133.1 GCA_947461985.1 Bacteroidota bacterium
ATGGCATTAATGCCTTGTCATAATATGTTTCAATTTTATGTTGCCAATGGAAAATTGAGTTGCCAATTGTATCAACGAAGTGCGGATGTGTTTTTAGGTGTTCCTTTCAACATAGCTTCGTATGCTTTATTTACGATGATGTTAGCTCAAGTTTGTGGATTGGAAGTAGGTGATTTTGTACATACGTTTGGTGATGTGCATATTTATTCAAATCATTTGGAGCAAGTGAATTTACAATTAAGCCGCACTCCATTTGATTTACCAACAATGAAAATTAATCCTGACAAAAAGAATATAGAAGATTTTGTTTTTGAAGATTTTACCTTAGAAAATTATCAATGCCATCCAGGAATTAAAGGCGAAGTAGCCGTGTAGTTTTTAATTGTGATTTGTAAGTGAAATGCATATACTAAACACTAAATACTAAACACTAAATACTAAAAAATGAATATCAGTATCATCGTAGCAACGTCAAAAAATAATGTAATTGGTGTCAAAAATCAATTGCCATGGCATTTGCCTGCCGATTTAAAATATTTTAAATCATTAACCAATGGGCATTCTATTATTATGGGTCGAAAAACCTATGATTCTATTGGACGACCATTACCTAATAGAGAAAACATCATCATTACAAGAGATGAAAATTTTTCATCTACTGAGTTAGTGGTCACACATTCTATTGAGGAAGCCATTCAACATTGCAAAAATCAAGAAGAGGTTTTTATTATCGGTGGCGATACTATTTATAAACAAACATTATCCATCGCTACTAGACTATATATTACTCGAGTGGATACAATTATAGAAAATGGAGATGCATTTTTTCCAGAAATAAGTCCGGAAGAATGGCTCAAGGTTTCTAATGAGTATTTTGAAGAAGATGAAAAAAATAAATTTGATTATAGTTTCGAAATTTATGAGCGAATTGTAAAACATTAAGCACTAGATGAAGAAATTATTTTTAATTAAAGAATACTTTAAATATTTTTTTTCTGCAAAGAAAGGTGGTCATGGGGTGCATTCGCCTTTTGTATTCGATTTTGTAGAAACTGTTTTAGAAGACAAACGGCATTTTTATGCATTTGATGAAATTAAGCAATGCAGGAAACTATTGTATAGCGATGATTCTTTGTTGAAAATAGAAGACTTTGGTGCAGGTTCGCATAAAAATAATAATCTTCAACGCAAGGTTTCTGACATTGCTAAAACTGCTGGGCGGACTGAAAAATTTGGCAAATTATTGTTTCGAATGGTTGACAAATATCAATTTGAAAACATCGTTGAATTAGGAACTTCAGTAGGAATTGCCACTGCTTATTTGGCAAAAGCCAATCAACATGCAACAATCACAACCATTGAAGGAAGCCCTGAAATTGCTAAACGAGCAACAAAATCTTTTGAATATTTAAAACTGAAAAATATTCATCAAGTTGTTGGAAATTTTGACAATGTGTTAGCGCCAACCTTAGCACAACTTAAAAAGGTAGATTTATTTTTCATTGATGGCAATCACAGAGAAGAACCAACTATAGATTATTTTAATCTAGTAAAACCTTTTTTAAACGAAGATTCAATGATTATTTTTGATGATATTCATTGGAGTGAAGGAATGCTTCGTGCTTGGGAAACCATAAAAAAAGACAGCGCCGTGACGCTGTCTATTGATTTATTTTTTATCGGAATTGTACTCTTTAAAAAAGATATAAAAGAGAAACAACATTTTATTTTGAAGTATTAAAATCGTTCAAAATGATTCCCTTTATTTGGATGGGTTAGGGGAGGCTATTTCGCCATCAGCATCTACATCAACAATGGTATAGCCTAATTTTTCTAAACCAGGAGCAATTTTTGCTTTGTCGCCTGCTAATACAATTTTCATTTTGTCATCTTGCAACCATTTTTTAGCTAACATATTAATTTCGTCCATTGAAATATTTTTCAAGGTTTCGTTTTGTTGTGTTGTATAATCGTTCGCTAAATTATATTTTAAAATAGTATATAACAAGGTTGCTTTTTGCATCAAGGTTTCATATTTTCTTGCTTCACTTTGACTGATTGCATTTTTCATAAATGAAAACTCCTCCGCTTTAATACCTTCCTCTTTGTAATTTTTGATTTCTTTCATTACTTCAATTAAAGCACTATCAGTAACATTTGCTTTAATGCCTGATGAAAATGTATAATTACCTGTATAATCGTTTCCAACAAAATTACTTCTTGCACCATAGGTCCAACCTTTGTCTTCACGCAAGTTTAAATTGATACGAGAATTAAACGCACCTCCTAATGGAAAATTCATCAAACTGTTTTTAAAATATTCACCCAATGCATCATACGTCAACCCAGTTACATAACCTACTCTAAATTCTGTTTGAGCTGCTTTAGGAATATTCACTAAATAAATAGTTGTACCATTATTTTCTACAGTTGGCAAAACAGGGTTAGGTAATTCTATTTTTGTATTTGGCAATTTCAAAATCATCTCTTGAATTGGTTTGTAGCCAATGTTCGAAATGTCACCTACTTCCACAAAACGAGCACCGTCTTGACTGATATAGCTATTATAGTAATCTTCAATATCTTTTAACTCAATGGCAGAAACAGACTCCACTGTTCCGTTCACTGGTAAACCAAAAATACTTTCTTTGCCATAATTCAATTTTGAATATGCAATATTAGCTACGTTTGTTGCACGCGTTTTTGAATTTTTAATTGACTCAATCGTTTGATTTTTAATTCTATCAAATGCTTCTTGCGTAAATTGGGGCTCTAACAATCTCTCTTCTAATAATGCCATAGTTGCATTGAAATTTTTTGTCAAGCAACGCACATTAATTCTTGTTTCATCAAATTCTGTTTCAAATGAAATGCTACTTCCTAATTTATCAAGCAGGGTGCTCATCTCTTCTGATGTATGTTTTTTAGTATCTTCATCCATCATTGCAGTGAATATATTTGCTAAACCAACTTTACTTAAATCGCTTTGTTCCACCAAACGACCGCCTTTTAATCCAATTGAAAAAACAACAATTGGCACTTCATTATTTTCTGCATAAATGTTGTTGATTATTAAGTTGGGTGTTCTGCTCATCATAGGTAATTTCACGGGTGATGCTTCTTTTGCTATGGGCATATTGCTTCTGTCGAATTTATCTTTTGCTTTTACATACGTTAATTTATCATAACCATAATTAGGCGCTTTGTAATTTGCTTGATTCACTTTGTAGTTATCTTCATGTGCAATTAATTTTTCATTTCCTTTTGTCAATACACTCAAAATAACCATATTTTTACCTTTGATATATTGGTCATAAACACGCATTACATCTGCTTTTGTCAATGCATTATTTCTTTCCATTTCTGTTTTAATATAATTTCCGTTTCCTGTGAATGTAAAGTAAGAGGCTAGTTTTGAAACTTTACCACTCACACTTTCCAAACTATAAATTAAATTAGCTTCTCTGCTGGCTTTAAATTTCGCTAAGTCATCATCGGTGATGCCTTTCTTCTCAAATTCAGCAATGGCTTCTCTCACCGCTTTTTCCATGTCTGCTAATGGTGTTCCTGGTTTTGGTGTAATGCTAAATTGAAATGTACCAGCTAATTCATCGGTAGGATGATAAGACGATGCACTTAATGCTTTTTGCGTTTTTACTAAATTTTGATACAGAATAGAAGTGTTTGAACCTCCAATAATTTCAGCTAAACAATCCAATGCAACTTCATCTTTGTCATATTGAGGAACAGTAGGCATTGCACAAATCAATTGAGGCAATTTTGCATAATCGTCCACCATGCTTGCATATCTGTCTTGCTCAATTTTGGGCTGAGGTAAAATCGTTTTTGTTACACTCGGGCATTTTGGTATTGAACCAAAATATTTTGTAGCTAACGCTAAAACGTCTTTTACATCTACATCGCCACCAACAGTTAATACGGCATTATTAGGCCCATACCAACGTAAGAAAAAGTTTTTTAAATCTTGTACATTCACTCGATTTAAATCTTCAATATAACCAATGGTCAACCAAGAATAAGGGTGTCCATAAGGATATAAATTTTTAGCCAATGTTTCTTGCACTAAGCCATACGGTTTGTTGTCGTAGTTTTGACCACGTTCATTTTTCACAGTTGCACGTTGCACTTCAAATTTCTTTTGCGTAACAGCATCCAACAAAAAGCCCATTCTGTCAGACTCTAACCACAACATTTTTTCAAGTTGATTGCTTGGTACGGTTTCAAAATAATTGGTTCTGTCTTTGTTGGTTGTGCCATTTAGAACACCACCAGCTTCAGTAATAATTTTAAAATGTTGTTCATCGGCAACGTTGTCACTTCCTTGAAACATCATGTGTTCAAAGAAATGTGCAAAACCCGATTTGCTAATTTCTTCACGAGCCGAACCTACGTGATACGTAACATCGACATGCACTAAAGGATCGCTGTGGTCTTCATGAATCAATACTGTTAAGCCATTTGGCAACATGTATTTTTCATAGGGAATCACCACATCACTTGCCGATTTTTTAGTCACTTTTTCAATCAATTTTGCTTGTGCAAATGACGATATTGAAGTAAAAAATACGGTTGAAAATAAAATAAATTTACGAAGCATAATTTTTGTTTAAATTTAGAAAAGCAAGATATAAAAAAAAGCCCATGAATTTTCGTTTCCATTTAAAAAATGAATAATATTGCTTAACCTACTAAATAATATAATGGACGATTTTAAAAGCATAAAAAATTGGGCAATTGACGAGCGACCTGTTGAAAAGCTTGTGGCAAAAGGCTCCGATGCGCTCACCAATGCCGAATTACTTACTATTTTAATAAATACGGGCTCTCGAAACAGGAGTGCGTTAGACATTGCCAAAGACTTATTAGAAAAAGGAAATCAAAGTTTGTTAGAGCTTAGCAAATTGTCGTTAGCCGACTTCAAAAAAGTTAAAGGCATTGGCGAAAAAAAAGCTGTCACCATTGTTGCTGCTTTAGAAATAGGCAAACGCCGTCAGCTTTCGCAAGCTTTGGAGCGACCCCGAATTTCAAATTCAAAATCGTCGTATGAAATTTTAGTAACCTATTTTTTAGACATCGTTGTAGAGCAATTTTATGTGATGTATTTAAGCAACAACAATGCAGTGTTAGCTGTTGAAAAAATGAGCGAAGGGGGCATGACTGCCACCATGGTAGATGCACGCGTAATTTTTAAACGGGCATTAGAAATTAATGGCGCTACTAAAATTGTATTGGCACACAACCATCCATCGGGCAACCTCACGCCCAGCCAAGCCGACAAATTACTCACACAACGAATGAAAGAAGCTGGCAAGTTTCTCGAATTTGAACTCCTCGATCATGTCATTGTTGGGCATAATCAATATTTTAGTTTTGCTGATGAAGGGTTGATGTAAATTTATTTGTTATCAAAGTCTTGATTTTTTGGAATAGTCGCTTGGTCTATGTTGAAAAGCACATTTTAATAAAAATGTATTATTAACATATTTCAGTGTATTATTTGTGATGATAAAAAATAATCACTACTTACGTTTTTTTAATTTACATAAAGATTATCTATAATTTAGACTGCCTAATATTGTTAGATAAAAATTATAAACAGAAAATATCTTATTATTGTATAAAATTTAACGATGTTTTTTATTTATTTAATCAGTGGCTTATTAACTTGCTTATTATTATTTTATATTGTGAAAT
>CANHNT010000134.1 GCA_947461985.1 Bacteroidota bacterium
TAGAACTTCGTGTAAACGAAGCTAGACCTAAAACTGAAGGTACTGGTGGTGGCTATTCAAATAACAACAGAAGCCGTAGTGGCGGTGGAGGCTATAACAAAAGAGAATATTAATAATATCTTTTATATAGAACTTAAAAACATCCCGAATTTCGGGATGTTTTTTTTATGTCTAAAATTTTGTTAAAGTAAATTATATGATAAACTATCCTTTCATTGACACGTCAGAGAAGTATAAAAATTATATAAAAATGAAAAGTTTAAAATTAGCAACAGGAATCGTTTTAGTAGCATGTATGTTTTTGTTAAATATAAATGCGGATGCACAACAAAGAGGTAGAGGTCGTTCTCCTCAAAATGAAAGAAATGACCAATATGAAAATAATGAAGGTAACAGACGAAATGATAGAGAGGATGTTTATGAAAACAGAAATCAATATCAAAACAGAGGACATCATTATGGAAACAGAAGAAATTATCAACGATACAATGATAATAGAAACTCATATTGCAACCAAAATTCTTACCGCTCAAACTGCAATCACAAAAGATATAGAAGAATGCCATCTATTTGTCGTCGTTCAATGATATCAATAAGACCTCGAGTGCATATTCAATTTTAAGTAGAATTTTGTTTGTAATACGATTAATAAATGACTTCATTAATTTGAGGTCATTTTTTTTATTTTGATAATAGAATAAATTAGTAAAAAGACAATCTATATTTTTATATTTACACTATGAATATTGAAGAGCTCTATAAAATTTATTTAGCATATCCATCTGTGCAAACAGATACAAGAAAATTACAAACAGGTGATATTTATTTTGCATTAAAAGGAGACAACTTTAATGGAAATCATTTTGTAAAACAAGCTTTTGAAAAAGGAGCAAATTATTGTGTGGTGGATGAAAATGAATTTAAAATAAATGATAAGTGTATTTTAGTAGAAGATGTTTTAATTTGTTTACAAGCATTAGCTACACATCACAGAAAACAATTTTCAATCCCTTTTATAGCTATTACTGGTAGCAATGGCAAAACAACCACCAAGGAGTTAATGATGGTTGTCTTGTCGTCGCAGTTTAAAACCTATGCTACAGAAGGAAATTTAAATAATCATATTGGAGTGCCTTTAACGATATTAAAAATAAAGCAAGATGCACAAATGGCTATCATCGAAATGGGTGCTAATCACCAAAAAGAAATAGAATTTTACTGCAAAATTGCATTACCAACACACGCATTAATAAACAATTGTGGCAAGGCTCATTTAGAAGGTTTTGGGGGGATTGAAGGCGTAAAAAAAGGGAAAGGGGAGTTGTATCAATTTATTCGAGAAAATAATGGAATCGTTTTTAGAAATACTGATTTAGGCTATTTAGATGAGATGAGTATTGGTATCGAAAAGCAAATTACATATGGTTCACAACAAGGAGATTATATTGGAAAATCATTTACAGATAATTCATTTTTGCAAGTGGCTATTTTAACTCCAGGCATGGAATGTTCAATTCATACACAATTAGTGGGTGAATATAATTTGGCAAATGTGCTAGGGGCTGTTGCAGTTGGTAGCACATTTAATATTGATATCAATGACATAAAAAAATCAATAGAAGAATATTCGCCTTCAAATTCTCGTTCTCAATTAATGAAAATAGGAACGAATACCATTATTTTAGATGCATACAATGCCAATCCAACGAGCATGGTTTCGGCCATTAATAATTTTGCTCAATTAGATTATCCAAATAAAATAATTATGATTGGAGCCATGATGGAATTAGGTGATGAAAGCATTGCCGAACATCAAAAAATAATAGAATTGTTAGCGCAAACAAATTGGAAGAAAGTTGTTTTGGTAGGGGGAAATTTTAATGTTGTTAAACACTCCTTCAAATATTTTGAAAATTCAACTTTGGCACAAAAGTGGTTCAATGAACGTGCATTTGAAAATACTGCTTTTTTAATAAAAGGTTCAAGAGCATTTCAAATGGAAAAAATTATTAATTAATAAAATATTTTAATAGGTTATGTCAAAAATTTTGGTAACAGGAGGGGCAGGATATATAGGCTCACACACAATTGTAGATTTAATAGAAAACGGATTTGATATAATATGTATTGATAACTTTTCTCGTTCTTTAGCATCTTCTTTAGACGGTATTAAAGCAATTACAGGCAAAGAAATAAAAAATTATTGTATAGATTTATGCGATTATCAAGACACTAAAAATGTATTTGAAGAAAATAAAGACATTGTTGGAGTAATCCATTTTGCAGCATTTAAAGCGGTAGGTGAAAGTGTTGAAAAACCCTTAATGTATTATGAAAATAATATGTATTCTTTATTGAATGTGCTAAAATGCATTCAGGATTATCATGTTTCTAGCTTTGTGTTCTCCTCATCATGTTCGGTTTATGGAAATGTCGATACATTGCCAGTAACAGAAGATACACCTTTATCGAACCCAGAATGCGCTTATGCCGCCACCAAACAAATGGGTGAGCAAGTCATTAAAGACTTTTCCAGAGTAAACGATGCGAAATCTATTTTATTAAGATATTTCAATCCAGTGGGTGCACATACATCTGGATTAATAGGAGAAGTTCCGTTCGACAGACCCAATAATTTAATCCCCGTGATTACACAAACTGCAATTGGACAAATAGAAAAAATGTACGTTTGGGGAAATGATTATGATACTCGTGATGGTTCATGCATTCGAGATTATATACATGTTATGGATATTGCCAATGCGCATACAAAAGCTCTACAATATTTAATTGAAGCAAAACATGAAACAAATTGTGAAACACTCAATCTTGGATCAGGTAATGGAGTTTCAGTTTTAGAGGCTATAAACTCCTTTGAAAAAGTAAGTGGGGTAAACCTATATTATGAAATAGGACCAAGAAGAGCAGGAGATGTAGTTGCTATTTATGCGAACAACGCTTTGTGTAAAAGTAAATTAGGGTGGAATCCTACATTTTCGATAGATGAAATGTTAGCTACCGCTTGGAAATGGCAACTCGTTTTAGCTAGTAAAAACAAATAAAATAAAAAAAATATGTTTTTTTTTCAAAAAAGACTATATTTGTTCTGCATAAGATAAATTATATAGAATATCCTACTAAGTATTCACATAGATTAGTATTATGCGTTAGTATGATACAAGTCTATTTTTTAAAATAATTTATAAAATGAGATTTGGTCAAGTTATTAGTGTTAAACGTTCAAAAGGAATTTTACCTTTCAAAAATTTATTAAAAAAGAAAAGAAGTACTAGGCGCAAAAAAAGTGCTTGGAATAAATTATTATCTTTTTTTAGCTTTTAATTAATAATTTAAGGGTTTTCAAGTAAGTAAAATTTTTGCTTACACAAATATGTAATATTTTCGCTTTCTAAAGCAAGAAAGATGAAAAAAATTGACATACACACCCATATCATGCCCGAAAAAATTCCAAATTGGTTCGAGAAATTTGGATATGGCGATTTTATTCATTTAGACCATCACAAACCTTGTTGTGCAAGAATGATGAAAGGAGATAAATTCTTTCGTGAAATTGAAAGTAATTGTTGGGAGCCTAAAGATAGAATAATTGATATGTCGGCAACTGATGTTGATATTCAAGTACTTTCAACCATTCCAGTATTATTTAACTATTGGGCAAAACCTTCCGAAGGTTTAGAAACAGCTCGTTTTTTAAATGATCATATTTGTAGTTGTGTTACAAACCATCCAGACAAATTTATAGGATTAGGCACTGTTCCTTTGCAAGATATTGATTTGGCTATTAAAGAAATGGAGCGCTGCATTAAGGAATTAAAAATGCCAGGTATTGAGATTGGTTCAAACATTAATCAATTAAATTTAAGCGATAAAAAATTTGATCCATTTTGGGAAGCAGCACAAGACTTAAATTGTAGTATTTTTATTCATCCTTGGGAAATGATGGGTGAAAATGAAATGATGAAATATTGGTTGCCATGGTTAGTTGGTATGCCTGCCGAAACGGCCAGAGCCATTTGCAGTTTAATATTTGGCGGAGTTATGGAAAAATATCCGAATTTAAAATTTGCATTTGCACATGGTGGGGGTTCTTTTCCTGCAACTGTTGGCAGAGTAGAGCATGGTTGGAAAGTTCGACCCGATTTATGTGCAATTGATAATCCCGTAAATCCAAGAGACTACTTAGGAAAGTTTTGGGTAGATAGCCTTGTTCATGATGAAGTATCATTTGATGTATTACTTAAAACTGTTGGAGCAGACAAAATTTGTGTAGGGAGTGATTACCCTTTTCCTTTAGGAGAACATCGACCTGGTGAATTGGTTGAAAGCATGGATATGTCAGTTGAAACCAAGCAAAAAATCATGTTTAAAAATGCTATGAACTGGTTGAAATAATAACAACAATGAATATTAAATAATTACCAATCCAAATACTATTTTCAATTATGAAGTTTAAAAAAATACGCACTTACTTATTCGTTCTTATTGCATTAATATGCGTGTATGTTTTATATATTTTATTCAGCAGCAATACAAATTTTGATGAAAAACAAAAATATATTTATTTACCTACGGGTTCAAATTATGAAAATTTATTAAGTAATTTAAAAGAACAACAATGTTTAAAAAGCATTTCATCATTTGAAGGTTTAGCGGATAAAATGAATCTCAAAAATCATATCCATCCGGGTAAATATAAAATAGAAAACGGGATGGGGAATTACTCAATTGTTGCTATGTTTAGAAGTGGAAAACAACAGCCTGTAAAATTGGTAATTAATAAACTTCGTACAAAGCAAGACCTTATTCGAAAAATTTCAAAACAACTAGAAGCAGACAGCAACGAGTTGAAAAAATTTTTTTCTAACAATGAATTTTTAAAGAAATATGAAATCGATTCTAATCAAATTCAATGTTTAATAATTCCGGATACCTATGAGTTTAAATGGAATACGGATGCAAAAAAAACAATTGAAAAATTGGCCAAAGCCTCAGTTTCATTTTGGAATGAGGAACGTGTAGCCAAAGCCAAGAAATTAAATATGTCTAAAGTGCAAATAATTACGATGGCATCTATTGTAGAAGAAGAAACCAACAAAAAAGAAGATAAATACAAAATTGCCAGCACCTATTTAAACAGAATTAAACTCGAAATGCCTTTGCAAGCCGATCCAACATGTAAATTTGCAGTAGGTGATTTTACGATCAAAAGAGTACTTAAAATACATACTCAAGCGAAATCTCCATACAATACTTACCAAATAAAAGGGCTACCTCCCGGACCAATTTGTACGCCTTCAAAAGAAACCATTGATGCCGTTTTAAATGCACCCCAAACAGATTATATTTATTTTTGTGCAAGAGAAGACTTAAAAGGATATTCTAATTTTGCGAAAAATTATCAAGAGCATCTAGCCAATGCAAAAAAATACCAAGAAGCATTAAACAAAAGAGGAATTAAATAGGTTCATTATTTTTTCGTTTCTTTGTTCAAATAATGACCCGTTTAGAATTCTATATTATTAATTCTCAATTTGTGCAATCTATTATCAAATGGTTGAAAAGGATCTTTTTACCAGGTTTTGAAGGGGTTTCGTTGTACGACTCATTCAATTTTTTTAGAAAAGAA
>CANHNT010000135.1 GCA_947461985.1 Bacteroidota bacterium
CAATTTAGTGGAAGTCGTATTAAGAACAATGGCACCTTTTTTTCCTGTAATCATGTATGCTTATTATGACTTGGGAACATTAACCATGTCTATCGAACAAGTAATTGTTGTTTACTATGCATTTTTAGCTATGGCTTTATTTACGAAGCGTTGGTGGGTTTTGGCAATAGCGATTTCATTTTGTTTACTATCTCGTTTTTCATTTGTTTATTGGTTGCCCTTCTTAATTATTTATGCTTTTTATCAATTTCATTGGAAGCAGGCAATATTTATGGGAATGTTTGTATTGCTCTTTGCGTTGGGTATTTATGTGATTCCATTTATGAGTAAAGACCCAACTATATTTATGAGAGGAATACAATATTATGTAGATGCTGCACCCTATGAATGGATTCAAAAAGGGTGGCAACAAGGTACAGAACCACCCTATCATTTAGCAAAAGGGCTAGGGTTTAATATCTATTTTAATGATTTCTGGAAAGGTTCATTAACAGCAAAAATTGCAGCTTGTAGGCATTTTCAATTAGCCATTTGTTTATTTATTGCATTGTTTTCGGGCTATATTATGATTAAGAAAAAAAGCAATTTATCCGCTCCATATTTGGCACTTATTTCTTTAAAAATTTATATGGTGTTTTTTTATCAATTTATTCAAGTACCCTATATTTATTTACAATGGGTTACTATTGGTATTTCCATGATTATTTTAATAAAAGCACCTTTATTTAGAGTTGGTAGAAACTAATAACTATCATATCCACTTTTACGATAGGCTTTTAAAAATAAAGCACCTAAATTTTTGTAAGGAGGAACATAATCATCAAATAAATTTTTCATATCTCCCGATGGAAATTGTTTTGCTAATTGAGCCCACATTTGAACCCAGTCAATATCTTTCCCTTCTAATAATCGTTGATTAAATGCTCTAATAATTGGTCCATTAATTTTTCCACTACCAATTTGTTTTGTCGATACAATTTGTGCATCTTCCGAACGACTTAACACGGTGGATAGATTTTGATAAGCTCCACAAGCACCTAAAATAACCACTTTGTGTCGCGAATTGATATGGTCTAATGTTCCTGAAAGATGATAGCTATGTCCCCGATGAATAATAACCGATGGAGAAATTTCACTTTCATCTAAAAAATCTTGTAACGCATTTTGAGCTTTTTCATCATCAGGCTCATCGTGTGGTTTGTTTGCAAAAATAATAACTGGCTTCCCTTTAATAGATGAAATTTTAACCCAGTTTTCGTTTGACTTATCTACTTTCCAATCAGGTGCACCAAATCCATTTACATAACTATTAAAAACCCCTTTCCCATCTACATCACCATAAAAAAATACTTGCTGATATACAATGCCACTGTCATTAACTAATTGAGCATAGGGCATAATCGTAATTGGGGGTATGCCTAATTTTGCTGTAATCGAATCATTGCTAGAGGTAAGCATCGTATATAAAATATCATAAATTTTAAATCCTCGAGTATCATGTGCAAGGCTATCTTCAGCTCTGTTTTTATTTATTTGAAAAACAATTTCTTTCATTAAACTAGAGTCTGTAATGCTTCCAAAAGAATTAGCTACATCAACTGCTCCTTCTAAATCACCTTCTAAAGAATTGTCTAATCCTGTAACGAAATTGCGCATCAGTACTTGTTTGTTAGTATCCTTCATAGTGGATAGAAATGTGGGTAACGTATTGTAGTTTGCACACAAACGTAAAAATGTTCTAAACTTATCTTTGCCAATTCCATCTAAAAATTCATTTCCAGTTTTTGGTTTCATTCGTATCAATAACCGATTAAAACAACCTAAAAAACTACTGGTATATAAATCGTCACTTCCATAAACCAGCACATAATAAATTTCTGTTGCTGTTAATTTTTCTACCGATTTAAATCGAACAGCATCCCCTTGTTCATGCAATTCATTCATAGAAGTTACATATTTTGAAGCTTCATGAACCAATTCTTTATCATACATTTTGCGCAAATCGGTTGTAAAATATGCTTGACGCATTACAATTAGTTTCTTAAAATACTCATCTTGATTTTCAGTTATTTTATTGATACTTGAAATAGTTTCTTTTCCTTTGGCTAACTCTTCTACAAAAAAGATTGCCTTTAATGGAGTTTTTGCACTATCCGCTATTTTTATAATAGATTGCACATAAGGCGACTTGTTTCTACGAACAATTTCACGTTCAACAGCAGTTGATGTAGCATAATTTAAAATAATTTTTGGATTCTTTGGGGCGGCTTTTTCAACTACTACATCGGCTGCCGATTCTGAATTCATTGTTCTTATTTTTTTGATTAGTATGTCAGGATACTGCTCACCCATAACAGTCATCAATGCTACCATAGCATCATTGTCTTTATCAAATAAAGGGGATATGATATACATGGCTTTGTTCACATTGTTTTTTACATAAGCAGCTAAATTGTTATTATGCAATCCTTTTACAACAAAATACGTTTGGTCAAATAATTGAGCATAGTATTGAATATCTATATACCCATCGCTAAAATCAGTATTAAATGTTTTAAGATTCTCAATTACTCGTCCTAAATATTTTCTTTTAATTAAATCATCTTTTTCATTGTTTTCAATATACGCTATTGTTTTGTTTGTTTTGATAAAAATAGCATTCGATAATATGGCCGTTTTATCTATATCCTCATTGTAATCAATCATTTTATCATAAACTCCATCAGAAACATCTGCTTTTTTTTGCTCCCGTTCAATCATTAAATGCAATTGTTTTCTACCAGCATTCACCCCATATTTATTTATAATGGTATCAGATAAAATTTCGGTTTGAGACCACCCATAAACACATGATAAAAGAAGAATAAACAGTAAGTACAATTTTTTCATTAAATGTAATTTGATGTAAAAGTAAATAATTAGTTGCAAGATAAATCGTTGATATCATATAATTAGCAATTTTGAAATTGGCACATTGACACATAAAAATTATCTTTGTCCACTATGTTAGATAAGTTAGAGGCTATAAAAGGTCGTTTTGAAAATATTGGAGTATCGCTCACCAATCCAGAAGTAGTTTCTGATCAAAAACGATTTTCTCAATTAAGCAAAGAATATCGAAAGCTCGAAAAAATTGTAACCACTTACAATCAATATAAAAATGCAATTGATTCTTTAGCATTTGCAAAAGAAGTTTTGGAAACAGAAAGTGATGAAGAATTACGAGAAATGGCAAAGGCCGATTTGACAAATTTAGAAACTCAAAAAAATGATTTAGAAGAAGTAATTCGTCAACTATTAATACCTAAAGATCCTCAAGATGAGAAAAACGTGATTATGGAAATTCGAGCAGGAACTGGGGGCGATGAGGCCAGTATTTTTGCTGGGGACTTAATGCGGATGTATGTAAAATATTGTGAAAATAAAGGTTGGAAAGTTACCCTGGCTGACCAAAGTGAAGGAACAGCTGGTGGATTTAAAGAGGTTATTTTAGAAGTAGAAGGAGATGATGTTTACGGTGTAATGAAATATGAAAGTGGTGTGCATCGAGTGCAACGGGTACCTGCTACTGAAGGAAGTGGACGTGTTCATACTTCTGCTGCAACTGTAGCTGTTATGCCTGAAGCAGAAGAAGTCGATTTTGAATTGAAAGAATCTGACCTTAAAATGGATACCGCTCGAAGTGGTGGTGCTGGAGGTCAGAATGTAAATAAGGTAGAAACAAAAGTAATTTTAACGCATATTCCAACAGGAACCGTTGTTACTTGTCAAACGGATCGATCTCAATTAGGAAATCGGATTCGTGCAACCGAAATGATGCGAACTAAATTATATGAAGAAAAAGTGCGAGAACATGAAGAAGCCATTGCAAGAAGTAGAAAAACATTGGTAAGCTCAGGAGATCGATCTGCCAAAATTAGAACCTACAATTGGCCTCAAGGTAGAATAACCGATCATCGGATTAATAAAACAATTTATAATTTAGATAGCTTTGTAAACGGTGATATTCAAGAAATGTTAGATGCACTTCAATTTGCTGAAAATGCGGAGAAGATGAAAGCAGGCGAAAGTATTTAATCGTATATTTTTTAAAAAAGGAGTAATAATAAAAATGGCTGTCTGATTTTTTCAGACAGCCATTTTTATATGCTTTTTTACTTTTATTAATTTAACGTAATAGGATAAGTTGCTCCATTTATCGAAACAGTTGCTTGATCATCACATGTACCATTCCCATAATTAATCGTTCTTAAATTTCCTCCTGTTGGCTGAATTTGAATTTCTCCTGCTTCAATCCAAGAACAAGCAATTGCTTTCACTAATGGTTGAGTAATCGTCATAGTGTATGAAATGCCATTTGCTTTTGTACCAGTTCCACTGCCTGTAATGCTATAAACATCATCTAATTTATTAGCTGTGTTTTCTCCAGCAGTATACGTTCTCACCCTGTTTTGATTCCAAATGATTGAATCGCCTGTGGTTGCTTTAATAATTAAACCGTTTACTGTAATAGTAAAATAAGTTTGATTATTTGTGTTGTAACCCATGTTTTGAATTGTTTTTGAACCCAAAATTTGATTATTATTTACGAAATAACTGTCAAATGTAATTGTTCTCACCATACCAGAATCTTTGTAATGGCCTGTGTAGCTTACTTCTATTTTCCCTTTTCTATAGCGTCCATCATTGCAAAGGCAATTAGTAAGTCCAAAATCGATGGTGATGGTTTTGGGTGTTGTGGTAGTATCGTGGGTTACTGTAGCACAATTACTTGCCGTTTTGTAGTTCCCTAAATTATCACCTGTGTTTAACGTGGAGGCTTCATCAGAAATATTAAGGGCATCATTGTAAGCAAATTCGCTTAAGGCATTGTCTTTAGCATAACTGGTATCTGTGTCGTTGTTTTTAATTCGGTCTTTATTGCAAGATCCGAAAAATAATGTACTCATAATTGTCATTGCAACAATACCTAATTTTAATGTGTTGTGTTTCATATCAAATAATATTTTTATGGCGTTGAGACTTTAGTGCTTACAAAAGGTTTAATTATGTTATCTAATTTTAACAAAAAATCTTAAAATATTCACAAAACCAACATAAATCACTACTATAATTGTAAGTTTGCAATTCTAAATTTTGATTTCGATTATTACAATGAAAAAAAGAATAGCCATTTATGGAAGTACAGGTTCAATTGGAACGCAAGCATTAGAAGTGATTGAAAATAATCCTGAACTTTTTTCATTGGAAGTATTAACAGCACACAGTAATGCCAAACTTTTAATTGAACAAGCTATTCGTTTTCAGCCAAATATTGTTATAATTAGTGATGAAGCCAAATATGCAGAAGTAAATGAGGCTTTAGCATCAAAAGATATTAAAGTATTTGCTGGTGAAAAATCATTAATTGAAATTGCTGGAAGTGATACGTATGATATATTATTAGCGGCAATTGTGGGCTATGCTGGCCTTTCATCAACATTGGCAGCTATAGAGCAAGGCAAAACTGTCGCCTTAGCCAACAAAGAAACATTGGTTGTTGCAGGAGATATTGTAACCCGTTTAGTGGCTGAAAAAAATGCACGAATTATACCAGTAGATAGTGAACATTC
>CANHNT010000136.1 GCA_947461985.1 Bacteroidota bacterium
AGTTTAATGTTAATGTCTTTTATGGATATTCAGCTCATACTTGGATTGGTTCTTTATTTTTTAGGTGCTTTGGGACTCAAAAATATTCAAAATATGGGAATGGGTGAAGTCATGAAAAATCCGTATAGTCGTTTTTTTGCCATGGAGCATCTTGTAGGCATGCTAATTGCCATTGTTATTTTTCATGTAGGTCGTTCAAAAAGTAAAAAAGCAATGGATGATGCATCAAAACATAAAAAAGCATTCGTTTATTATTTAATAGGATTGCTTATTATTTTAGCCTCTATTCCTTGGCCTTTTAAAGCTGGTTTTGAAGGTATAGGATGGTTTTAATTCCTGAAAGTATCTTAATATCGAGATTTGTAAAGCCCGTTCTTTTTTATTGAAAAGGAAGCGATTTATTTTTGAAATAAAGGAAAATAACGCTCTTTCATAATTGTAACATGATGAACTTCATGCCCAGTAATTATCCATGCACAAGCCCTAACGCTCATCGTGAAACTGCTTGCAATTCCTGCCCGTTTCATAAATGATGTTGGCATATTATTAAAAAAGGCGATGCTTGCTTGTCGGGTAGTTTTATATTCTTTCAATAATTTTTTAATCGGAATATTATTTGCTTGGGCTTCTTTAGCAAATTCGTTTTCATCAAAAAAAGGCATTGGTGTTTTATCATTTCTTGCAAAACGCATGGCTCGGTAAATAAATACCCGTTCGCAATCTATTATATGAACCAATAAATCCTTTAAACTCCATTTTTCAGGCGCGTAGGGTGTGCACAATTGCTCCTCTGTAAAAGTTAGCAATGTTGTTTCTAGCCATTTGCTGTTTGCTTTTAGTTGGTCCAAAACACTTGTTTTTTCATCAACTAATTGAACGTATTGTTCATAATACATGGCATGTTCGGTGTAATTTGGCTTTGTTATTTTTTTCATGATAAATGGTTTAAACTAAAAAAAAATCTGCTGCAATATGATCTGCCAATAATTTTCCTTGTTGAGTTAATGTAATGATATGCTTGTTTTCTTTGATTAATTCATGTGAAAGATATTGATTTTTTGTGCGTTCAAAAGCTGCTTTTTGTGCCTCTGTAAATTGATTTATAACCGATGAATAATTATACCCTTCTATGGTTCGTAATCCAATCATAATGGATTCATTGATAATTTGCGAAGCTGTTAATACTTCCAACTCAATCAATGGATTCTTGTTTTGTATACCTTTAATATAGGTTGCATTATTGGCTATATTCCATTGTCGGCAGCTTCCATTATAGGAGTGTGCAGAAGGGCCTATACCTAAATAGGAAACGCCTTTCCAATAACTGCTGTTGTGCTGTGCTCTTTTACCAGGCTTGGCATAATTAGAAATTTCATAATGCTCAAAGCCATTTTCGTTTAGGCGATTCATTAAATATTCATATTGTTTGGCACTTTGATCTGCATCCATGGGAGGCATTTTTTTGTGTTGAATAAATGAACTGAATGCCGTGTGAGGTTCAATTGTCATGGCATAACAAGATAAATGGGGAATATTCATTTCCAAAACGGTATCAATATTGTGGGTCCATTTTTTGTCGGTTAATAACGGATAACCAAAAATTAAATCTACACTGATATTGTCAATGCCCGATTCCAATGCATTGTGAATGCAACTTACCGCTTCCAATCCATTGTGCGTTCTGTTCATGAAAAGCAAATCTTCATCAAAAAAACTTTGAATTCCTATGCTTAAACGATTGATGCCCATTTTTGCAAATGCACTTATTTTTTCTTTTTGCAAATCATCAGGATTGGCTTCTAAAGTCAGTTCTATTTTTTCTGCAACGTTGAAATTTTTATAAACTGCATCAATGATTTTTTCTAAATCTACAACATCTAAAATACTTGGCGTTCCACCTCCAAAATAAATGGTTTCTATTTTTTCTGAAGAAAAATAAGTTTTGCGAAGTTCTATCTCAGATACTAAACTATTAATTAATTCGTTTTTAAGGTTTAAAGTAGTTGAAAAATGAAAATTGCAATAATGACATGCTTTTTTGCAAAAGGGAATATGAATGTAAATGCCTGCCATAATCAGTATTAATAAATGTAAATGTACTTTCTTTGTAAATATAAACGAATTGAAAACAAAATTTTTATATATCCTATTTTTGTTGTGTTGCTCCACTTTTGAGGGTGAGACACAAAATTATCGCTTGCAATTAAGCGGTCAGGATAAAGATAGCTTTTTGTTGTTAAGTCAAATGCCTATTCATTTTCAAAGCGCTACAGATGGTGAAATAGCCTTGCAAAATGCAAAAAACGAATTAATTAAAAAAGGATATTTTGCGGCAAGCATCGACAGTGTGCAATGGAGCGATTCAAGTGCAAATGCATTTGTTTTTTTGGGTAAAAAATATGAATGGGCATTGTTAATGAATAAAAATATTCCCCAAAATTTATTAACTCAATTTCGTTTTGATGAAAAAAAATATTTCAATAAACCGATTGATTTAAAAAAAATAGAATCCTTGTTCAATAAAATAACTCAATATTATGAAAATAATGGATATCCTTTTTGTGCCTTACAATTAGATAGTTTAACAGAACAGGATGGAAAAATATCGGCGCTTTTGTTATTGGAAAAAGGGCCATTGACAAAAATTGACAGCATTAAAATAAATGAAGAAGCCAATATTTCTAAAAGCTACGTATTGAATTATTTAGGCTTAAAAGAAGGCATGTTGTACGATGAACGAAAAATAAAATCTATCAACAAAAAATTGAGGGAGCTTAATTTTTTAGAAGCCTCTAGCCCATGGAGAATTTATTTTACGTCTGTAAAAACTACCTTAAATCTGTACTTAAAAAATAAATCGGCTAATCAAGCAGATGTACTCATCGGGTTGCTGCCCAACAATTCAGAAATTGGAGGCAAATTTTTAGTAACAGGAGACATCAAACTAGGATTGGCGAATGCACTTAATAAAGGAGAAAGCATTCAAATAAATTGGCAAAATTTACAATACAAATCGCCTCGATACGACATTAAATTTTTGATGCCTTATTTACTCAATTCACCCATTGGAATTACCGGGAAATTTAATTTTTATAAAAAAGATACCACCTTTAAAACCATTAACGGACAGCTTGGATTATTATATCAATTATCGGCTTCGGATTATGTAAAAGTATATTATGAATTGGCCAGCAGTCAATTAGTGAGTGTAAATATTGCCAATTTAAAATTTACCAGGGCATTGCCAGCCAATGCAGATGTATCCTATAAAACAATTGGATTAGAAACTGTTTTTCAACAAGTAGATTATCGATTAAATCCAAGAAAAGGGTATTCAATATTTATCAATGCCGGCTTATCGTTTAGAACAATTTTAAAAAATGAAACCATCGAATCTACATTTGATGCAATTGCTCAAAAACCTTTTTCATACTTATATGATACCCTAATTTTAAAAAACAATAAATATCAATTGCAATCAAAATGGCACTATTATTTTCCATTGAAAAAAAGAGCCACAATAGCAGCTATGCTCAATGCAGGTGTTACGATTAGTAATAATACACTCTATAAAAATGAATTGTTTCAAATTGGCGGTTACCGATTGTTACGGGGTTTTGATGAAGGCAGTTTGTTTGTAAATAATTATGAAATTTTAACGATTGAACCAAGGTATTTATTATCGACCAATTCCTATTTCTTTTTGTTTACCGATGTTGGTTTTATTCAAGAAAAATACAATACCATTAACAGAAACAGCATGCCATATAGTGTTGGATTAGGCATGTCGTTTGAAACCAAAAGCGGACAATTTAACATTAGTTATGCGGTGGGAACCATGCAAAAACAAGGCATTCAATTAAAAAATTCTAAAATACATTTTGGCTATGTAAATTATTTTTAAGATTATTTTAACTAATGAAATGGTAGATTCGTGACCTAATTAAAGAATTATGAAAAAATACCCTACACTTATTTTTCTATTTTTTTCTTCACTTTTATATGCACAAGAAAAACCAAATTATTTGAATGTTTTTTTAGATTGTAGCAATAACGCTAGCGATTGTTATTACGATTATGTTCGTCAAGAATTGAGCTTGATAACCTTTGTTAGAGATAGAACGGATGCCGATGTTCATTTGCTTTTAAAAAGTAATTGGAATACGCAAGGAACACAAATAACGACTCTTTTTGTCATTGGAAAACGAGCATTTGAAAACAAAAATGATACGATAAATTATTCTGCACGTCCAAGTTTTACAGAGGATGAAAAAAGAAAACAATTAGTGAAAAGTATTAAAATTGCATTGTTGCCTTACATTTCTAAAACAACATTAGTAGATAAAATTGTAACCGAATTTAAACGAAAAGAAGGCGAAGAAATGATGAATGATTCGGTAGCAAAAAAGAAAGACCCTTACAATTATTGGGTGTTTCAGTTTGGATTATCTGGTAATTATTCTGGCAATCAAGTATCTAAAGATGCCAATGGAAATGGATATTTTTTTGCTGATAGAGAAACCCCAATCACTAAAACTAATTTTTATATAAATGCCAGTGAACAATATAGTAAATATGAAAGTCAAGGGGATGTGTATGAATACGATTTTCAAGAATTTAGTTTGGGTTTAGACCATGTGAAAAAAATCAATGAGCATTATGCATTGGGTGGGGGTGCTTCTTTTAATAATTCGATATTTAGCAATTTAAAATCTCAAATAACCATAGGCCCCAAAATAGAATACAGCATTTTTCCGTATAAAAAATTTAACAATATTCGTTGGGTGTTTGGCTATGCCATTGATGCTCGAAACAATAGCTATTACGACACTACTGTTTACTTAAAAACAAAAGAATTCTTTTTTGCACAAGAAGTAAATTCTATTTTTAGTAATACACAAGAATGGGGTAGCATCAACTTCGGTATTTTTTGGAGAAACCTAATGCAAGATTGGCAAAAAAATAATTTATCATTTAAAGGTGCAGTATCATTAAAGGTTGCTAAAGGTTTAAACATGGCTGTTTGGGGTAATTATAATTTTGTTAGAAATCAAATTAATATTAGAAAAGGGGATGCAACAATAGACCAGTTGTTGGCACAAAACAGAGAAATATTAAGTAATTATAATTTTGAAATTGGAGTTGGCATGAGTTATCGGTTTGGTAGCAAATTCAATGATGCTGTTAATCCCTCATTTAAAGGCATGAGCTATAGTATTAATTACTAGTTTTATTGCTTATCTTCGATAAAATAAATTTTCATGAAACCACTTATTTTCTCTTTTATTTTAGCTACTTGTACACTCGGAATGTGGGCCCAAGAAAAAACACAAACGGGTCATTTTACAGGTCCTTTTTCCGCACCATTGATTGCATCAAACAATACCCAAGATTTATTGAAAACCAATTGGGAAATTTCTTTTCAGTCATTATACAAAAAAAATAAGGCAGACATTTTTCATACAAAAGCATTGAAAAATAAAAAAATGGAAGATAAAATAAAAGCCATTCGAGCACAAAATTTCAATCAACCCTTACAAAAAACAACCGCTAATAATCCTACCATTGGGACTAATTTTAAAGGCAATGAATTAAAAACATGGACACCAAC
>CANHNT010000137.1 GCA_947461985.1 Bacteroidota bacterium
GTGGGCAGTTGAACATAATTATGGTGGCATCGAAAATCTTTCCTTAATCCCTGGAACGATTGGTGCATCCCCAATTCAAAATATTGGTGCTTATGGTGTAGAGTTAAAAGATGTATTTCATTCATTAGAAGCCATTAACTTAACCAGTTTTGAAAAGAAAATATTTACTTTAGAAGAATGCAAATTTGGTTACAGAGACAGCATTTTTAAACAACTTGAAAAAGGAAATTGGTTTATTTTAAATGTTACACTTCAACTAACTAAAAATCCTCTTTGTAACATCAATTATGGAAATATAAAAGATGAATTATTGAAAATGAAAGTGGAGAATCCTCGGATACAAGATATTTCAAAAGCAGTGATCAAGATTAGAAGCAGCAAATTGCCTAATCCAGATGAAATTGGCAATGCTGGAAGTTTTTTTAAAAACCCTGTAATTGCGAAAACTCACTTTGAAGAATTGAAAACCATGTATCCAGAAATTCCGCATTTTGCGGCAACAAATGGAGTGAAAATTCCAGCAGCTTGGTTGATAGAAAAAAACAATTGGAAAGGTTTTAAAGAAGGTGATTTTGGTGTTCATAAAAATCAAGCATTGGTTTTAGTAAATTATAATGATGCCAATGGAAATGACATTTTAAATCTTTCTACCCAAATTATAACATCTGTGCAACAAACTTTTAACATTACGTTAGAACGGGAGGTTAACATTTGGTAAAAACAGGCTTGGCTAACATCTCATTATGTTTATAAAAACCTAAACAGCTTTTTCTTGCTTTGCAAAACACTATTTTCGTAATTCATCATAAAACATGAACGTTATGAATATCGCAAAAAACACTTTTATTGGAATATTGACATTATTTCTTTTAGTTATTTCTACATTTTCTTTTTCTATTAACAACGAAAAAATAGTATACAAAACTTACTCAGGAATTGCCAGTTATTATCATCCTAAATTTAACGGCAGAAAAACTGCAAATGGTGAGATATTTAGCAATGAAAAACTTACAGCAGCAAATAATTTTTTAAAATTAGGAACGATTGTAAAAGTGTTAAATCCTGAAAATGGAAAAACAGTTATTGTAAAAATCAATGACAGAATGAACAAAAAAAATCATCGATTAATAGATTTGACCGAAGCAGCTGCTCGTGCGTTAGACATCATACATCAAGGTTTAGGAAAAGTTGAAATCGAAATTATTAAGGAAGGTTAAATTTTTTGGTTTATTTTTTGTAATCATATTGCACAATTATGCGTTTATTAATTTTCATATTTTCAATATTTTTCTCGATGCAATTAGTTGCTCAAGTAAAAATACTCAAAGGCACGGCTAGTTTTTATCATCAGAAATTTAATGGCAGAAAAACGGCTACAGGCGAAACTTTTAACAATAATGATTTGACTGCTGCTTGCAATCAATTGCCTTTAGGCACCATGGTAAAAGTTACTAATTTAAAAAATGGCAATACCGTTATTGTAAAAATAAATGATCGAATGCATGCGAAAAACAAAAGATTAATTGACTTGAGTTACCAAGCAGCCAAAGAATTAGATTTTATAAACAGTGGCACTTGCAAAGTTAGCGTCGAAAAATTGCCTAAAAAGCAGATTGACTAGGACACTTATTAAGAAAATAAAGACGCAAATTTTCTTTTTTTAAAATCATGTTTCAATAAATTTCTTTATTCGTAATATTAAAACTACATTAGCGTTGCTAAAATTAATTATGCAGTACGAAATAAAAAATTCAGGAAAATTCAAATACGTTCAAGAAGGTCAAGGAGAGAGTTTGGTATTATTACATGGGCTATTTGGAGCATTAAGCAATTTCAAAGATTTAATAGATTGCTTTAAGGACAATTATACTGTTTTCATTCCAATATTACCCTTGTATGATTTAACCAATTTAGACACTTCGGTTTCTGGATTGGCAAAGCATGTTTCAAAATTTATAGAACATAAAAATTTAACGAACGTCAATTTATTAGGGAATTCTTTAGGAGGTCATATCGCTTTAGTTTATGCCTTAAATCATCCTGAACGAGTTAAAACAATTACACTCACTGGCTCCTCTGGATTATTTGAAAATGGCATGGGTGAAACCTATCCAAAACGAGGCGACAAAGATTATATCCGTAAAAAAGTAGAATTGACTTTTTATGATCCTGCAAGTGCTACACAAGAGTTGTGTGATGAAGTATACAACATCGTAAATAACCGTTTAAAAGCGGTGAAAATAATTTATTTAGCCAAATCTGCAATTCGTCATAATTTAGGAGACGAGCTTCAAAATATTAAAAAACCAGTGTGTTTAATTTGGGGTAAAAATGATACCATAACGCCTCCAATGGTTGCTGAAGAATTTAAAAAATTATTACCTAATTCAGAACTTCATTGGATTGACAAATGTGGTCATGCCCCAATGATGGAAGTACCTGAAGAATTCAATACCATTTTAAATGAATTTTTAAATAAACATTAATCAATTATTTGCATTTAGTTCGAAATAATTAGTTGACATTTACCATACAATTTCACTTAAAATTATATTGATACGACAATGAGTGTTCAATCATTAATAACCCACGACTTACCAAACTTATCACTTACAGATAGTGGTCAAAAAGCTTTGCGTTTAATGAACGAATACAGAGTTTTCCATTTACCTCTAGTTCAACAAGATAATTATTTAGCCCTTATATCTGAAGATGATATTTTAGATTGGGATACTCCTGAGGAACCTTTATCATTAGCTGAGTTTGTTAATTTCAGACCAGCAGTTTTTAGCAATATGCATCCTTTTGAGGCGATGAAGGTGGTAAAAGAAAATAATCTATCCGTAGTGCCCGTTTTAAATGCCCAAAATCATTTTGAAGGTGTTGTTACTAGCGAAGGATTATTTAGCTATTTTTCGGACACCAATGGCATCAAAGAATTGGGTGGCATCATTGTTCTTGAAATGGAACCTCGAAATTATAGCTTATCTGAAATATCAAGAATTTGTGAAAGCAATGATGTGAGTATTTTAAGTTTATTTATCAAATCTAAAGATGAATCTGGGCTACAATTAGTAACCCTAAAAACAAATCGAACAGACATCCAGTCGCTAATTTCAACCTTTGAACGATACAACTATACAATTGCGGAAACTTATTCAGTTGAAAATAATGAAAATGATTTGCAACAAAACTATGATGCATTAATGCACTATATTAATATCTAAAATTTTATTTTAGAATATTGAATAAAACAAAATAGAATTCTTTTTTCAATAAAGAAACAATCCGTTAAACAAACTATCTCTAAAAAAATTTGAGCAAAAAAAAGAAAGCAATTATGCTTTCTTTTCTTCTGCTTTTCTTAAGTTAGCTATTTGTCTAGCTACACGCATACGAAATTTTCCAAAAGATCCTTTGAAAATTTTACCGCGTTTTGTTTTTTTGTCGCCTCTGCCCATGATTAATTATTTTTTATATTTAGGAATGCGAATATACGCATTTTGAATTAAAGAGTCGCATTAAAAAAAAACCGAGTAAAACTCGGTTCTTTTTAATATTCTGATTTGATAAAATTATTTAGCCACTTTTGTGCTTAATTCTTTACCTGCTTTAAATTTAGCTACTTTTTTAGCTGCAATTTTAATTTCTTTTCCTGTTTGAGGATTACGACCAATACGTGCAGCACGTTTAGAAACAGAGAATGTTCCAAAACCAACTAAAGTTACTTTGTCACCTTTTTTCAATGCCATTGTTACAGAAGTTGTAAATGCATCTAATGCTTCACCTGCTTGAGTTTTTGTGCAATCTGCTGATTTTGCCATTGCTTCGATTAATTCTGCTTTGTTCATTTTTTTTAATTTATTGAGTTAATAATATAGATAATAATGCTAAATTACTATTTTTTACATTATTTCAAAATTTTTTTTTAGCTGAAAGCCTTACACATAGAGGATTTTCACACATTATCAACATTTATATAAATTTAAAACTCTAATATGCCGAATGAATAGAGAAATTTTTATTTAATTTTTTTTAAAATACTTCTAAACGCAATAAATTTATTACCAAATAATGCATATCCTTTTTCTCTTAATGTTGGTGCAAATTCCTCCATATATCGTTTGTATCTTTCTTCATTTGTAGTATAATATTGTGCAATATAGGTTTTCCCTTCTTCATCATCTCCTTCGTGCAAATAAAAAAAATGAAAGCTATCAAACATACCCGTATCTAAAACTTCTTGCATGTGGGTTTCTTGCATCCATTTCAACCAATCTGTTTCAATTTCATGGGTTATTTTTATGGTTACATTATATATGTACATATTTAAATTAGATGTTTAGGGTTTAAAAGTTTAGTGGTTTGGCATAAAGATAAAATAAATACTTACAGTTTGCTATTCTCAAATTGCAACACTAATGCAACAGGACAATGATCTGAATGTTTTATTAATGGTAAAATTTCTGCATGATGAATTTTTTCTTTTAAGTTTTCTGAAACATTGATATAATCAATTCTCCATCCTTTATTATTGTTTCGAGCATTCGCTCTAAAACTCCACCAACTATATTGATGTGGATCCTTGTTTATATGCCTAAAGCTATCCACCATTCCAACATTAAAAAAATCATCCATCCAAGCTCTTTCTTCAGGCAAAAAACCACTGGAGTCTTTATTCCCTTTAGGGTCATGAATATCGATTGCTTGATGGCAAATATTATAATCCCCAGCCACTATTAATTGTGAATTTTGAGTTGCTAATTTTGAGTTTAAGAAAGCCAAATAATCATTCAAGAAAATCATTTTATAGTCTTGTCTTTCATCTCCACTGCTTCCACTTGGGAAATAAGTATTAATTAATGTAAAATGATCGAATGATAACTGAATGACCCGTCCTTCAAAATCGGCTTGTGCTAATCCGCATCCATAAACCACTTCATTAGGTTCAATTTTTGAAATAACTCCAACTCCACTGTATCCTTTTTTTTGTGCAGAAAACCAATAACAATGGTAACCCAATGCTTCAAATAATTCAACAGGTACATCTTCTTTATTGGCTTTCAATTCCTGAAAACAATAAATATCTGCATCATCTTCTTTTATCCAATCTATTAAGCCTTTTGTAACTGCCGACCGAATTCCGTTTACATTATAGGATACTATTCTCATTATTTTTTTTATTTACAAACATAAAAAAAGACTTTCATAAGAAAGTCTTTTAATGTTTATTATTTTAATCCGTTGTAAATTGACATACTAGAATATCAACTTAGCCGCACATTAATTTATTGTTTTGTTACTTTTTTTACTCCAATTATTTTCCCTTTTGAATCTACAAATTGCAATAAATAAACTCCTGTAGAAACATTGTCTAATGGAATATAAATTGGACTTCTGTTTACATCAACAGCAAATTTTGCAATTTTATTTCCTATCACATTGGTTACATTAACGGTAGAAATATTTTTATCATTTAAAGCAATATTGATATAATTTGTAGCTGGATTTGGATAAATATTTACAAAATTTGAATTGTCGAAATCTTTTGTAGACAATGGACATGATGAAAATTTATAGGTCATATCTCCAGCA
>CANHNT010000138.1 GCA_947461985.1 Bacteroidota bacterium
GGTTGTTCGGGTGCCCGTTTGTTTTGCATGAATATAAACATTCACATAAGGCAAATACATTAAGCTATCACTGCTCATGACTACACCGGTTAACTCCACCATTTTCTCAAAACCAAATTGAGCGTTGCTGGCTTTCGAGAAGCTGCAAAAGATTAAAAATATTATTATTAATTTCTTCACAAATCAAAAATAATAATAAATCAGGTTTAAAATCGTTTTCTGTTAACTTTGTTAGCAATAATTAACATTACTTTATATCTCAATAAAATGTAATTTTGTGGCATGGAAATTTTATGGCAAAATCATATTCATTCGAATGCCTCTATTTTATTAGGTAAACCTATCATTAAAAATACGCGTATTTCTGTTGAACTTATTTTGGAGTTATTAGGCTCAGGTTGGTCTAATGATCAACTTTTAGAAAGCTACCCATCTCTAACAAATAATGATATTAAAGCTGTTTTTATTTATTTAAAAGAGTGTATTCAAGAAGAGTTATTTTTTCCAATTCAAACAACTGCATAATGAATTTTTTGGCAAATGAAAATTTCCCTAGACCAAGTTTTTTATTGCTTCGTGAACATCATCACCATGTAATTAGCATTTCTGAAATATATGCTGGAATTGCAGATGAAGAAGTAATTAAAATTGCGGTTGAACAAAATTTAATTATCTTAACTTTTAATAAAGATTATGGAGAAATTATTTTTAGATATAAATATCCCAAACCTCCAAGTGTTGTCTATTTTAAATTTAAAGGCAGTGACCCACTATATGCTGGAACTACTTTACTCAAAAATATTGAACAATTGTTAGCACTAGAAAATCATTTTACCATAATTGATGATAAAAATATTAGACAAAGAAAATTTAAATAGCAAATGATTACAACAGAAAAAGTACTTCTTGCCTTAGGACAGGTGCAAGAACCGGATTTAGGAAAAGATTTAGTGACCTTAAATATGGTGAAAGATATTGCCATTGATGGGATGAATGTATCATTTACAGTGGTTCTTACAACGCCTGCTTGTCCGATGAAAGATTTAATACGAAGCGCATGTGAAAATGCCATTAAAATTTTGGTGGATAAAAATGCCATTCCCACTGTTAATTTTACCGCCAATGTAGTGAGCAACCGCAAAGACAATCAGGCTACTTTACCCAATGTAAAAAATATTATTGCAGTAGGCTCTGGTAAAGGAGGGGTAGGAAAATCAACCGTTTCGGTCAATTTGGCGTTGGCTTTGGCAAAAGATGGCGCTAAAGTAGGTCTTATGGATGCGGATATTTATGGACCTTCTATTCCAATCATGTTAGGCATAAAAGGCGAACGTCCTTTAATGAAAGAAGTAGATGGGAAAGGCATGATAGTACCCATTGATGTAATGGGCATTAAAGCCATGAGCATTGGATTATTGATTGATGATAGACAAGCGGTAGTTTGGAGAGGACCCATGGCAAGCAGTGCCTTAAAACAATTTGTAACCGATGTGCTTTGGGGCGATTTAGATTATTTAATTATTGACTTGCCGCCAGGAACGGGCGATATTCACTTAACGATGGTTCAAACAATACCTGTAACAGGCGCTGTAATTGTGACCACACCACAAGAAGTAGCTTTAGCAGATGCTAAAAAAGCGATTATGATGTTTGATGGTCCACAAATTAAAGTACCTATTTTAGGCGTAGTTGAAAACATGGCCTATTTTACACCAGCAGAATTGCCTGATAATAAATATTATATTTTTGGTCAAGATGGAGGCAAACGATTAGCTGAAATGTTCGAAGTTCCATTTTTAGGACAATTGCCAATAACTATGAGTATAAGAGAAGGAGGTGATATGGGTACTCCTGCCTTATTAAATGGCGATGAAATTTCTAAGAATGCTATTGATAAGGTTGCACAACAAGTGGCTCGTCAAATTTCTATTCGAAATGCAAATTTAGATCCAACGAAAGTGGTGGAAGTTTTAATATAGTTTTTACCTTTGTGATAAATACTTTTTTATGGAAATGATATTATTGAATTCAGAATCAAAAAAAGATATCGATTTGATTTTGAAAATAGCAGAAAAAATGGGCATAAATTCTAAAAAAATGAATGCCAAAGAAAAAGAAGACTATATGTTAGGCATTGCTATTGAAAAAGGAAAAACAAATCAATTTGTTGATACAAAATTATTCCTAAATAAAATTAGAAATAAATGATTATCAAAATTGATAAAGCATTTGAAAAAGACACTCGTAAAATTTCTGAACAAAAAATATTACATCAAATAGCTGATTTAATCGAAACTTTACAATTAGTAAATTCTATTTCTGAAATAAGAAATATTAAAAAACTTAAATCGTATAGTAATTATTACAGGATTCGAATTGGGAATTATAGAATTGGGTTGCAAATAGATAGCAACCAAATTATTTTTATTCGAATTCTTCATCGTAAAGACATATATACCTTCTTCCCATAATTTTTTCATGAACAGACAAACACTCATTCAGCAAATAAGAACTAAGAAATCATACCTCTGTGTAGGATTAGATTCTGATATTACAAAAATTCCTCAACATCTTTTGCAACACGAAGATCCTGTTTTTGAATTTAATAAAGCCATCATTGATGCCACCCAAGATGTATGCGTGAGCTATAAAATAAATACCGCTTTTTATGAAGCAAATGGCTTAAAAGGTTGGCAAAGCATGGAAAAAACGTTGAACTATATTCCTAAAGATATTTTCACGATTGCTGATGCTAAACGAGGGGATATAGGCAACACCTCTACTCAATATGCTAAAGCATTTTTTAATGCCATGCATTTTGATAGCATTACAGTGGCGCCTTACATGGGAAAAGACAGCGTAAAACCTTTTTTAGATTTTGAAAATAAATGGACGATTGTTTTAGGATTGACTTCCAATGAAGGTGCTTTTGATTTTCAATATTTGAAAAATGAAAATCAAGAATTATTTAAACACGTCATTCAAAAAGTAGCCTCGTGGGGAACCGATGAAAATTTAATGTTTGTCATAGGTGCAACCAAAACAGCGCAATTAAAAGAAGTGAGAGAAATTATTCCTAATCATTTTTTATTGGTGCCTGGTGTGGGTGCACAAGGAGGCAGTTTAGAAGAGGTTTCAAAAATAGGCATGAATGCGGATGTTGGACTTTTAGTCAATGCGTCTCGTCAAATTATTTTTGCCAGCAATGGTGAAGATTTTGCTGAAAAAGCAAGAGTAGAAGCAATGAAATTACAGGCAGAAATGGCTATGTATTTGTAGTTAAAAATAAATAATAGGCGTTTTTTCATATTTTGCTTTTTATGACCACATCCAATCAAATAATCACACATTTAAAATCGCTTGAAAATTCAAAAAATCAAGAAGGTATGAAACGCTTTGCTATTGGCAACGACAATACCTTAGGAATTAGCATGCCGGTTTTAAGAACATTGTCTAAAGACTACAAAAAACTACCCAATCGGCATGAAATTGCCATGGAATTATGGAAGTCAAACATTCATGAAGCGATGATTTTAGCTTCTATGTTGGCTGATCCAAAACGATTGACTGAACAAGAGATGGACGCTTGGACAAATGATTTTTACAGCTGGGATTTATGTGATCAAACTTGTGGCAATCTTTTTCAAAAAACTGATTTTTTTCTAAAGAAAGCGTTTGAATATTCATACTCGAAAAAAGAATTTGTGAAACGAACTGGTTTTGTAATGATGGTGCAATATGTTGTTCATCATAAAAAAGCAGCCGATGATTTGTGTTTTAAATTTTTAGAACGAATTGAAGAAGAGGCTTGGGATGAACGAAACTTTGTTCGTAAAGCGTTGAATTGGTTACTTCGACAAATTGGCAAACGAAATGTATATTTATATCCTTATGCTATCAAAACGTGCGACGCATTAATTCATCAAAATACTAAATCAGCACGATGGATAGCCAATGATGCCAAACGCGAACTACTTGATAAATACCAGCATGCAAAAATTCCAGAGAGGAAATTTTCTACATAAAAATTTCAGCGCTTCATTCTTTTTATTGCATTTTCAGTAGTTGTAAGAAACTTAAATTTTTCGTGTTTAAAAAAATAAGTATTTTCGATACTCGAAACCATATACTTAAACTTACAACTTACATTCATGTCTGAAAACCTACTGCAATTTATTTGGCAATTTAGACTTTATGATTCCTCAAAACCTTTAATTACCAATGAAGGATTTGAAGCAATTGTCATTCATCCTGGCGCATTAAACAAACATGCCGGTCCCGATTTTTTAGAAGCAAAAATAAAAATCGGTAATACCCTTTGGGTAGGCAATGTTGAAATTCATTTAAAAAGTTCAGACTGGAAAAAACACCAACATGAACAAAATGAAAACTATTCCAACCTAATTTTACATGTGGTTTATGAGCATGATGCAGAAGTAGAAACCCATAACAATAGCCAATTTCCGACGATTGAACTGAAATTCCATGTAGATAAAAAATGGTTGTATAAATATGAATCGTTAATGAACGAACAACAATTTATTCCGTGTGAAAAATACATTGAAGAGGTTAGAGAAATTACCATTCATCAGCAATTGGATAGAATGTTGACTGAGCGACTAGAAGAAAAAACAGTTTATATTCAAGCCTTATTAGCGCAACATAATAATAATTGGCATGAAGTGTTTTATATAGTTTTAGCTCGTTCATTTGGTTTGCAAATTAATCAGGATGCATTTGAACAATTGGCAAAATCGATTCCGTTAAGTTTGTTCGCAAAACATAAAAATAATATGATACAATTAGAAGCAATCTTGTATGGGCAGGCAGGCTTTTTATTTGATTATTTCGATGAACTTTACCCCATTCAATTGCAAAAAGAGTATCAATATTTACAAAAGCTTCATAATTTAAAGCCCATTGAAAAACATCATTGGAAATTTCTTCGCCTGCGCCCTGCCAATTTCCCAACAATAAGAATTGCACAATTTGCACAATTACTTTTTCAATCTACTCATTTGTTTTCAAAAATTACTGAAGCAAAATCGATTAAAGAAATACAGCAACTCTTTCAAATTGAAGTATCCGATTTTTGGCAATCGCATTACACATTTTTAGAAACTTCTTCAGAAAAAACAAAATCAATCGGTCATTCATTTATTCAATTGATAATTATTAATGCGGTAATACCTGCCTTGTTTGTATATGGTAAGCTACAAGGAAAAGAAGCCTGTTGTATAAAAGCAATTGAGTTTTTAAAACAACTCAAAGCAGAAAAAAATGCCATTATTGACCAATGGAATTTACTAGGTATTAAATGTGAAAATGCAGCTGACAGCCAAGCTTTGTTGCAATTAAAAAAATATTATTGCGATAAAAAACGTTGCCTAGAATGCAGTATTGGTTTTGCTGTGATGAAAAGATAAATTACCAATTCCAACGAATCGTTTTCTGTACATTTTCGGCAAGACTTAAAAATACAGGACAAGTCATTGCTGCTTTTTCTAAAATTATTTTTTCTTTATCCGTATAGTTTTTGCCACTGGGCATGTGAAAAAC
>CANHNT010000139.1 GCA_947461985.1 Bacteroidota bacterium
ATGAAGGAAAAATTTCTGAAATGGCAACGGGTGAAGGTAAAACCTTGGTTTCAACGTTGCCTTCCTACTTAAATGGTTTGGCTGGAGAAGGGGTGCATGTGGTAACGGTAAATGACTATTTGGCTCGACGGGATAGTGAGTGGAACGGAACGTTGTTTGAGTGGTTAGGCTTAACGGTTGATTGCATCGACAAACATCAACCAAACTCTGAAGAGCGAAGAAATGCTTATTTAGCGGATATTACATACGGTACCAATAACGAATTTGGTTTCGATTATTTACGTGATAATATGGTGCATACCCCTGCAGAAATGGTACAACGCAAGTTGCATTTTGCGATGGTGGATGAGGTAGATAGCGTTTTGATTGATGATGCTCGTACGCCATTAATTATTTCGGGCCCGGTGCCTAAAGGCGATGATCAAGAGTTTCATGTGTTGAAGCCAAGTATTGAAATTATTGTGGAAGCTCAACGTAAAGTAGTAAACTCCTTTTTGATTGAAGCAAAAAAACAAATTGCTGCTGGCAATGATGATAAAGAAGGCGGTGGAATGTCGTTGTTGAGAGCTTACAGAGGATTGCCTAAAAACTCATCTACGATTAAGTTTTTAAGTGAAGTAGGAATAAAACAAGTCTTGCAAAAAACAGAAAACTACTACTTGGCTGATCAACAAAAAAACATGCCTAAAGTAGATGCTGAATTGTATTTTACGATTGATGAAAAACAAAATCAAGTGGATTTAACCGAAAAGGGAATTCAATTGATGACCAGCACGGTGCAAGACTCCAATTTCTTTGTGATGCCCGATATTTCAACTGGCTTAGCCGCTATTGAAAACGCAGGGGTTTCGGCAGAAGAAAAATTAAAAATGAAAGATGCTTTCTTGCAAGATTATTCGTTGAAAGCAGATAGAATTCATACCATTCAACAATTATTGAAAGCTTATACATTGTTCGACAAAGACCAAGAATATGTGGTGATGGATGGCAAAGTAAAAATTGTAGATGAACAAACAGGACGTATTTTAGATGGTCGTCGTTACAGCGATGGCTTACATCAAGCTTTAGAAGCAAAAGAAAATGTAGATGTGGAAGCATCAACGCAAACCTTTGCTACCGTTACGTTACAAAACTTTTTTAGAATGTATCACAAGTTAGCTGGTATGACAGGAACTGCTGAAACAGAAGCAGGAGAGTTTTGGCAAATTTATAAATTAGACGTTACTACTATACCAACAAATCGTCCAATCACTCGTAAAGATGATGAGGATTTAGTATATAAAACTAAACGAGAAAAATACCGAGCAGTTATTGAAGAAGTGAAGAAATTACGTGAGCAAGGACGTGCTGTTTTAGTAGGTACAACATCGGTTGAAGTGTCAGAATTATTAAGTAAAATGTTGACATTCGATAAAGTTCCTCATAATGTATTAAATGCAAAACAACATTCTCGTGAGGCACAAGTGGTTGCCGAAGCAGGTATGCAAGGTGCAGTAACCATTGCAACTAACATGGCTGGTCGGGGTACCGATATTAAATTGGCTGACTCAGTAAAAGCCGCAGGAGGTTTAGCAATTATAGGAACCGAGCGCCATGAAAGTCGTCGTGTTGATAGACAACTTCGTGGTCGTGCTGGTCGTCAAGGAGATCCAGGAAGCTCTGTGTTTTATGTTTCGTTAGAAGATGATTTAATGCGTTTATTTGGTAGTGAAAAACTGTCAGGATGGATGGATAAATTGGGTCATAAAGATGGAGATGTAATTCAACACGGCATGATTTCAAAATCAATTGAACGTGCGCAAAAGAAAGTAGAGGAAAATAACTTTGGTATTCGCAAACGTTTATTAGAATATGATGATGTAATGAACTCTCAACGTGAAGTTATTTATTCTCGTCGTCGCAATGCCTTATTTGGAGAGCGATTGGCAGTGGATTTAGACAATGCATTTTATGATAGCTGCAATTTAATTGCTTCTCAATTTGATACGAATAGAAACTACGAAGAATTTAAAATTGAAGTTTTAAGAGATTTTGCATTTGAACCAAGCATTGAGGAGCAAGAATTTTTGAAAATTCCTGCGCTTCAATTAACGGAAAAATTATATCAAGAATTGCTTGATTTCTATGGTCGTAAAAAAGCATTTATTTGTGAAAGTACAGCGCCCGTATTAAAAAATATTTATGAGCAAAATGGCGAACGAATTGATAATATTGCCGTGCCATTTACCGATGGACACAGAGGTTTACAAATAGTGACTCCATTGAAAAAATGTATTGAGTCTGAAGGGAAAGATTTAATTAATTCGTTAGAAAGACAAATTACACTAAGCTTAATTGATGATGCTTGGAAAACCCATTTGCGTCAAATGGATGAGATGAAACAAAGTGTACAGTTGGCTAGCTATGAGCAAAAAGATCCGTTGTTGATTTACAAATTTGAGGCATTCAATTTGTTTAAACAAATGATAGCTGTGACCAATAAACAAATTGTTTCTTTCTTGATGCGTTCAGGAATTCCCATGCAAGAAGAACAAGATATTCATCAAGCAGAAATAGAAAAAACGGACATGAGCCACATGATTTCTAATAAAGAAGAAATTGATGAAGCAGGAGATAGTTATGGTGCTAATAGCAACGATTATTTTAGCAACTCAACATCCACTGCAGACGTTAAGCCAGAGCCAGTGCGTCGTTTAGAACCTAAAATTGGCCGTAACGACAATTGTCCTTGTGGAAGTGGCAAAAAATACAAAGCTTGTCATGGCAAATAGTTTTTAAAAGATAAATTTAGAATGCTTAATGGTTAATCATCATTAAGCATTTTTTTTGGAAGTTATTCTTTTAAACATGTTTATCTTTGTTATGAAAATTACACATTATGCAAACATTAGATTTAATAAAAGAAATAAATCGCTTGCCACTTAATAAAAATTTTTATATTGTTGAAGAAACTATAAAGTCAATTAAGAAAGATGAGTTAGGTGCTCAAATGGAATTGGCTGTAAAAGAAATGTATACAGAATATACAACAAATAAAGAATTAACTGTATTTGCTAATTTAGACTTTGAAAATTTTTATGAACCAAAGTGAAATATGGTAATTAACCTCGATCCTACTAAAGGTGCCGAATTGCAAAAGTTAGGCCAGCTGTCATTGTAAATGATAATAGACTAGGAAAATTGCCATTAAAAATTATTGTACCAATTACAGATTGGAAGGAAAGATACGAAATTGCTCCATGGATGGTAAAAATTGAACCTAATATAATGAACGGATTGATGAAAGATTCTTCGGCAGACTGTTTTCAAATTCGTTCTTTATCAGAAGAAAGGTTATTAAAAAAATCGGAGAAGTAGATGCAAATGTTTTTAGTGAAATAAAACAAGCATTACAAAAAGTATTAAATTTATAATGACAGACATTAAAAACATAAACGACATCAAAATATTACTGGATACTTTCTATACGAAAGTTTTAAAAGATGAAGTGATTGGATATATTTTTACAGATATAGCCAAACTTAAAGTAGAAAAACACATGCCTATTTTATATGCCTTTTGGGATTCTGTAATTTTTGGTACTGCCAATTATAAAGGCAATGCAATGTTAACGCATATTGAATTAAATAAAAAAGAAGCACTGACCGACGCGCATTTCGACCGATGGCAAATGTTGTATTTTGAAACGGTGGATGAATTATTTGTTGGTGAAAAAGCCAATTTAGCGAAAGATCGAGTGAAGGCAATGCGTTTTCTCATGCAAATGAAAATTGAGAATAGCAATAACCCTAATTTTATTCAATCATAAAAAATGATCACTCATAACATAAAATAAACAATGAATACTTTTGATGTTCAAAAAGTTTCCATAGTTTTGCGTTGTGAATGAACAAAAGCTACATATTATTAAAGCGTCCTATAATCAATTTAGGCAATTAGGCTTTAAAAATGTAACCATGGACGACCTAGCTCGTCAAATTGGAATTTCTAAAAAAACACTTTATGAGCAGTTTGAAAACAAAGATGAGTTGGTGTTAGAATCCATCAAATTTATGTTAGAAACCAATCGAATTGAAACGGATGCTGCACTCAAATCTTCGAAAAATGCCATTGAGCAATTAATCAGTTTAATCACTATCATGGAAAAAATGTTACGTGGTTTAAACTTGGTTTGCTACATGGATTTGCAACGCTATTATCCAGCTGCTTATCAATATTTAGAAGCGTTTAAACGTGAACACATGCTGACTGATATCATAGAAAATTTGAAACAAGGGATTACCGAAGGACTATATAGAAATGATGTAAACATCGAAGTGGTTTCTCGTTTCAGATTAGAATCAGCTATGATAGTGTTTCATAACAATGTTTATCCTCAAGATAAATTTAATATTGTAGAAGTAAATAATGAATTATTTGTGCATTATATGTATGGAATTGCATCCATAAAAGGGCATAAATTGATAGATAAATACCTAAATAAAGAAACTGAAAAATGTTTTATCCCTAATTTGTTTAAAGTAAAATGTTGAATATGAAATATAAAATAACCTTTTTTTTATTGTTAGCCACTGCGGTTGTAAATGCACAAGGCCAAACAAAAATGTCGTTGAAAGATTGCATAGATTATGCAATAAAAAATCAACCAAAAATGAAAAATGCTTTGTTAGATGAACAAATGCAAATTGAAAAAAATAATGAAATAGTTGGAATTGCTCGCCCACAAGTAAAGGCTACAGGTCAGTTTCAATATTTATTTGTAGTGCCTAAATCTCGTTTAGATGCCAATGCATTTAATTTTGGTTCGGCATTTAGCTTTTTCAAAATCGATACACCAGCCTTTGTCGCTTACCAAAATACTCCAAAAGATAAATACAGTCAAGCTAAATTTGGACTGCCTTTAAATATGTCTTTAGGAGTGCAGGCATCGCAAATTTTATTTGATGCAAGTGTTTTGGTTGCATTAAAAGCTAGACAAAGTTTAGTTGATTTATCTAAATTAAATACGCAACGAACAGAAGAAGAAATAAGAGTGAATGTTTCTAAAGCATACTATAATTGTGTGATTGCAGAAAAAAGAGTGACCTTGTTAAATGAAAATATTAAGCTGTTAACATCCGTTGAAGACATGACTCGTAAATTATTTCAAGAAGGATTTGCAGAAAAAATTGATGCAGATAGATTATTGGTTCAACGTAACAATTTAGAAACTGAAAAAGACAAAATAAATAATTTAATTGAGTTGAGTTATGCATTGCTTAAGTTTCAAATGGGCATGTCAATGAATGATACTATCTTATTGAATCAAGAAATATCCATAGAGGAAGTAAAAAATGGTTTAGAACTTGATAAAGTAGTTGATTATAATAATCGAATAGAAATGAACTTATTAAAGACGGCTAAAAAATTAAATCAATATGATTTAGAAAGATATCAAAAAAGTTATTTACCTACGGTAGCTGCTGCTTTAACAGGAAGTTTTGCTTCACAAACCATTGCATTTAAAGAGCTGTTTACTTTACCTTA
>CANHNT010000140.1 GCA_947461985.1 Bacteroidota bacterium
GAAGCTACAACCGAAGGGGAAACACAAATAGAGTTAACTCAAAATTTTTTAAAAAAGCACAAACAATACATTACAGACGAAGAATTTTTAGCAACTGAAAATGCAATTGTAGAAATAAAAAAAGCAATTGATGCCAAAGATAAAAATGCCATCATGAAAGCAAATGAAGCGCTAAATACCATCAGTTCACCTTATGCCGAACGTGTAATGGATATTGCTGTTGCAGAAGCTATGAAAGGAAAAAAGGTCTAATATTATTCATTTTAGGAATAAAAAAAAGGCTGTCAATTTTGTTGACAGCCTTTTTTATGTTGTTTAAAAATTATTTTAATTTCATTGCACTTACTAATTGTGCTTTGTCGGCAAAACCTTCAATATTCATTTCAACTTTTCCTTTTTTATAAAAAATCAATAAAGGAATATTCGTTACTTTCATTGATTCTGCAAGTGATTTATTTTCATCTACATCAATAGCAACCACTTTAACTTTTCCAGCGTATTCTTTTTCAATTTTAGCTAAAATTGGTTTCAATCTTTTACAAGGACCGCACCAAGTCGCATTAAAATCAATTAACACAGGAATCTCTCCGTTGGTTATTTTTTCAAACTCTTCTTTACTCATTCCTTTCCAAGATGGATTGGCTTCGGCACCTGTTAATGGAAGTTGATCGCCTTTCCATTGCAAAATTCCACCTTGCATATTGTAGACTTCTTTAAATCCATTTTTAGCAAAAATTTCCATCGCACTTCCACTTCTGCCACCCGAAAGGCAATAAATAAAAGTTGGTTTTGATTTGTCTAGTTTTTTTATTTTTGCTTCAAAATCATTTCCATTAAAGTTAATATTAATGGCATTGGGTAAATGTTCTTCCATAAATTCACCTTCAGTTCTTACATCAACTAATTGATTGTTTTTCGTTTCAGCAAGTAGTTTCTGATACTCTAAAGTGGGAATTGTTTTTGTAATTGTTTTTGATTGTGCATTGTTGCTTTCACATGAGATTAAAGCAACCATCACTAATAAAAAAGTAAAAATTTTTGTCATGTTACAAATTTAAAAAAAAGCCGTAAAGATTTACTTTACGGCTTGTTAATTACAATTATTGAAATGTTATTTACTTAGCGTCTAACATTTGAACATTAAAAATTAAAACGCTGTTTGCAGGAATTCCTTTAGGATTGTTAGGATTGCCAGGCATTTCTTGTTTGCCATAAGCCATAGAAGAAGGCACAATTAAAGTTGCTTTTGCTCCTTTATTTAATAATGCAATTCCTTCGTCCCAACCTTTAATCACTTGACCAGTACCTAATTTAAATTTAAATGTTTCAACATGACTAAATGTAGGGTCTTCATTTGAATCAAATTTAGTTCCATCTAATAAAGTTCCTGTGTAATTCATTGAAACTTCTTGTCCTTTTGATGGATTAGCACCCGTTCCTGGTTGTGTGATTACATAGTACAATCCTGAAGCTGTTTTTTGTGCACTGATGTTATTCTTTTTCAAATATTCTTGAATTAATTTATCATCTATAGAATTTTGCTCACTGCTAGCAGCTTCTTGTTCCTTTTTATATTCTTCTTGCGTTTTTATTGAAATCATATTTACATAAAATGTAACTGTATCGCCACTTTTTGCAAACGGAGGCATTTGTCCTCTAAACAATGAGTCAGCTACACAACGAATGACTGCACTATCGCCTTCACTTAATAACATAAAACCCTCCATTGGATCGCCATTGAAAGCCGCTTTTTGGATCATTGTTTCAACGGGCTCACCTTGATTCATTGTGTATGAATTGAAAATAGTGCTGTCACTTAAATTGGTTTTTATGTGCATTTTTATTACACTCCCTTCTTTTGCAAGTTTATCTCCTTTTACATCTTTTACAATCATGTATTCTAAACCAGATTTTAGTTTAGTGAATTTTTTTCCTTTACATGAAAATAAAGAAATTGAAATAAGTGCTACACTTAACGCGATTTTTAACTTGTTCATTTTATTTTATTTATTATTGTTTATTTAAATTGTTTAATTATTTTATGATTTGTAAAAGTTCTACATCAAAAACCAATATTTCATTCGCTTTAATAACGCCTCCTGCTCCATTAGTACCATAACTCAATGCTGAAGGGATGATTAATTTTCCTTGTCCCCCTTCTTCTAGTAAAGGAATTCCTTCTGTCCAACCTCTTATAACGCCAGATAAAGGGAATGTTATTGGTTCATTTCTGTCATAAGATGAATCAAATTTAGTTCCATCTAATAAGGTTCCTTTGTAATGTACTTTTACTTGATCAGCAGCAGTGGCATGTTTACCATTTCCTTTTTTATCAATTACGTAATATAAACCAGAAGCCGTTTTTTGTGCTTTTAAGTTATTCTTTTTGATAAAATCTTGCATCAATTGATCTTGAACAATTGGATCTGGAGAATTTGCTGATCCCACTGCAGGAGTAGCTTCTACTGGAGCTTCAATAACTTCTGGCTCAGGGTTAATTTTAATTAATTCAACATCAAATAACAAAACTTCATTTGCTTTGATAGTTGATCCTGGAGGCGCATTTTGACCATAAGCCAATGAGGAAGGAATTAACAAAGTTCCTTTTCCACCTTCTTCTAATAAAGGAATTCCTTCTGTCCAACCTTTAATAACACCTGATAAAGGAAATTCTACTGGCTGACCTCTATCATAAGATGAGTCAAATGTAGAACCATCTAATTTGTATCCTTTGTAATGTACTTTTACTTTATCAGCAGCAGTAGCATGTTTGCCATTTCCTTTTTTATCAATTACATAATAAATTCCAGAAGCGGTTTTTTCTGTTTTTAAGTTTTTAGATTTAATGTATTCTTTCAGTAATTTATCATCGATGCCATTTTGAGCTTTAGATGCAATTGCTTTTTCAGCATCTGCTTCTTCTTTCGATTTTACTGAAAATATTTTTACTTCATACGAAACCATGTCGCCACTTTTTGCAAATGGAGGCATTGGACTTCCTTTAAAAGCAGTGTCAATAGGTAAACGAAGAATAGCGCTATCACCAGCTGTAAGTAAAGCAAAGCCTTCCATAAACGCACCCAAGAATTGTTTTGTCAAGGGTTGCTCAATCGGTTCGTTGTTATTCATTTTGTATGAATCAAACATCGATGAATCGGCAATTTTTGTACGAATGTGCATTTTTACGACGCTCCCATCTTGAATGAATTTAGTGCCTGCTACATCATTTAGCATGTTACACTCTAACTTATTTGCAGTCTTAATTGTAAAACTTTTTTTCGTTGGAGTTGCCTTTTTTACTGCTGTTGTTTTTTGAGCCATGGTAACGCTACCTGTTAATAATAGGGTAGCACAGGCTAATGAAATTTTCTTTATCATTTTATTTCTGTTTTAATCGTTTCTGTTTTAGGGGTTTCTGTTTTAGTTTTTATATTATTTAATTGTACGTCAAATATTAGTATTGAGTTCGCAGGAATTTTGGCTTGCCCTTGTGCGCCATATCCATTTCTTGATGGAATATATAAGGTGGCTTTGCTGTTTTGAGGTAAAAACCCAATGGTTTCATCCCAACCTTTAATTACTCTGTTGGCTCCTAAAGGAAATTCAAATGGTTGCACATGATGGAAACTGGTGTCTTCATTTGAGTCAAACTTTGTTCCATCCAATAATTTTCCTGTGTAGTTCATCACTACGGTATCGCCATTTTTAGGAAAAGCACCTTCGCCTTTTTCGTTGATGGTATAATAAGTTCCTAAAGGTGTTTTTAAGGGTGTGATATTATTTTTAGTAAAATAAGCTTGTAATTCTTTTTCTTCTTTGGCTGTATTTTTTGATTGTTCTTTCTGTTGTTTGTCCATTTGCTCTTTCATTTGTTTTTGAAAAGCAGCTTGTTGTTCTTTCTGAACCTCTTCTTTTGTTTTTACAGAGACTAATTTAATGAAATAAAATACTTTATCTCCTTTTTTGATAAAATCAGGTTTTTTAGTTTTCGAATTAGTAAAAACAGCATCTGCATCAGCCATGCAAATCATACTGTCGCCAGGAGTCATTAAAGTAATTGCTTCAATAATATCTCCTTTAAAAGCAGGTTTGTTGATGCCAAATTCAATGGGCTTGTTTTTATTCACTGCTCTTGAATTATACATCAAACGATTATTTACTGCAGAAAGTAAATGAACTTTAATCATGTCCCCTTCCTTCGGTTTTGGACTCGTGGGCTTATCCATCATAAACACATATTCTAAATTTGCGTTTATTTTTTTCATAGCTGGCATTGCAGGTGCAAGTTGAGGTTGTGGTGCTGCAATAGCAGGAACAGGGGTTAGTTTAGGAGCAACTTGTGCTGCATTGGTGTTGGGCTTACTATTTAGTGTAGGTTTTACTTGCGCAAAAGTTACCGTACTAATAATACTTAATAATCCTACTAATTTGATTGTTCGTAACATTGTTGTAATATATTTTTATGTTCTAAAATTGCATTTGTTAATTTTTCAAGGGTTTTTTCAAGCGATTCATCAGACTTTCCTCCTGCTTCATTGGCGTGTCCGCCACCGCTAAAGTAGGTTCTTGCAAATTCATTCACGTTAAAATTTCCTTTACTTCTAAACGACATCCGAATTTCATTTTCTCTTTCAGAGATAAAGATAGAAAAAATCACATTTTTCAAACTTAAAGGGAAGTTAACAACGCCTTCGGTGTCACCTGTATTAATATTGTATTCGTTTAATTCTGTTCGACTAATGGCAATCAATGAAGTATGACAATCAGCGATTAAATTCATTTTTTTAGACAATACAAACCCTAAAAAACGCAATCTGTTTTCGTTGTAATTATCATAAACAGCTTCATGAATAGGAGCTGTTTTTAAGCCTTTCGACATTAAATCGGAAACCATTGCATGCACACTGGCAGTGGTACAAGGAAATTTGAAGGATCCCGTATCCGTCATTGTTCCTGCATAAAGGCATTTTGCAATGTCTAAATTAATTAAGGCATTGTCACCACAGCTATTGATGAAATCATACACCATTTCACACGTACTGCTTTTTGAGGAGAGGCTAATGCCAAAGTCAAATGATTCATCAGGAGATAAATGATGGTCAATCATTACTTTTTTACCTTTAAATTTTTCTAAAACAGGCGCAAACGATTTTGTTCTAGAAAGATTATTAAAATCTAAGCAGAATAAATAATCACTGTTGTCGAGCCATTTAGAAGCTTCAACAGCTTGCGTTTCAAAATTTAGAACGGTTTCTGATTTTGGCATCCATAAAATAAAATCGGGCATTGCATTGGGTGAAATCACGATGCAATCATGCCCTTTCATTTTAAAATAGTGCCATAAACCCAATGTTGAGCCCAGTGCATCTGCGTCAGGATTGTAGTGATGCGTAATCACAATTTTTTTTGGAACATTAAGTTCTGGAAGTAAATCCTGTATTGGCTTCATAAAATAGTCTGCAAATTTGCTTGTTTATTGGTAAATAACA
>CANHNT010000141.1 GCA_947461985.1 Bacteroidota bacterium
CGTAATTAATTATACATTATCTACCAATCCAACTGTAAGTACTTCCAATGGATTATTTACAAATTTATATGTAGGGAATTATATTGTGACTGCAAAAGATGCCAATGGATGTAGTATCACAACTGCATTGGTTTTAAATCAAAATCCTGCTATTGAATTTACAGGAATAACAACTGCTAACCCATTATGTCATGGGGATGCAAATGGGTCTATAAAAGTAAAAGCAATTGGTGGAACTGGTAGTCTAACATATCAAATAAATAATGGTCCTTCGCTTGCAGATGGGAACTACCTAGGGCTAACCGGTGGAAATTATTTGATAACTGTACGTGATGATAACAATTGTATAAAAGATACGATAATCAGTATTATTGAACCAGCATCTTTTTATTTTTCATCTTTTACTGTTTCCCCAGTTTATTGTTTTGGAGAAAATAATGGAAGTGTTAAAGTAACTGCATCTGGAGGGACTGGAAAGTATTCATATTACATTCGACCGGGTTTTCATATTAATCAAAATGGCACATTTTATAATTTACAAGCAGGCATTTATTCATTAACAGTAATTGATGAAAATCAATGTAATTTTGATACAACCTTTACGATTACTCCTTCGTTAAGTCCTTTGCAAACAGCTATGACAAAACAAGATTTAGGATGCTATGGAAAAGGTGTTGAAGGATGGGCTGATGCAAATGTTTCAGGTGGAGAACCGCCATATACCTTTGCGTGGTCTACAAAGCCAGCACAAACAACAGAAAAGGTCGAAAACTTAATGTATGGATATTATTTTGTAGACATTGTAGATGCTAACGGATGTAATATTAAAGACACAGTCTATATTGATCCAGGTACTTGTTGTGAAGAAGTATTTATTCCCAATGCATTTACGCCAAATGGAGATGGTATTAATGATGAATTTAAAGTAACCACAAGTACTGGTATTGAGCTAATCCAATTTGCCATTTTTGATAGATGGGGAAATAGAATTTGGAACACGTATGATTTTAGACGAGGTTGGGATGGCTCTTATAAAGGTGCACAAGAAAGCATGAACACTTTCCATTATATTTTTCATTATAAATGTTTAACAGATGGCAACACGTATATGAGAAAAGGGGATGTGAATTTAATTAGATAATAGCTTTCGCCTTAAAATAAAAATGCGCACTATATTAAAATAGTGCGCATTTTTTGTGTAAAAAAAGTTATTAAAGTGTCTTTAAAAATAAATCTATTTTATTGCTAGTATCATCACTAACAGGCACAACTGGTAGTCTAAATTCGTTTTCACAAATATCCATTTTGTTTAAAACTGCTTTTACACCAGGAGGATTACCTTCTGTAAACAACAACGAAATTCCATTCAATAATTTGTAGTGAAGTTTTTTAGCTGCTACAAAATTATGCTTCAAGCTTTCTGAAATCATGGTGCTAAAATCTTTCGTAAAACAATTGGCAGCAACAGAAATAACTCCATCAAAACCAATCGCAATTTGAGCAATTGCTAAATCATCATCTCCACTTAAAATAGTAAAATCTTCTGGCAAGGTTTGCACTAATTCCATACTTTGAGCCATATTTCCACAAGCTTCCTTAATAGCAATAATATTTTTACATTCGTTTGCCAAAGTCAATGTAGTGGATGCCAACATGTTACTTCCAGTACGTCCTGGTACATTATATAAAATTATAGGAATAGGAGAGTGCTTGCTTATTTCTTTAAAATGAGCAATTATGCCAGATTGAGTGGGTTTGTTATAATAAGGAGATACACTTAATATAGCATCAACATGTTCCAAAGGATATTTCTTTAAATTATCAAGTACATCTTGAGTATTATTTCCACCTACACCACATACAAGTGGAAGTCGGCTATTATTTATTTTAATAATAAATTTTAAAACATCAATTTTTTCTTCGTTCGATAATGTAGGCGTTTCTGCTGTTGTACCCAAAGCAACCAAATAGTTTACTCCATTTTCAATTACATGATTCACTAATCGTTCCAAAGCATCAAAATCAATTGATTTGTCTTTTTTAAAAGGAGTCGCTAATGCTACTCCAGTTCCTTTAAACATCTTTGCGTTCATATTTTTTTAATATTAAAATTTCATTTATATCTTTAATTAATTGTTCAATATCTTCTCCCTCTTTTTTAGGAATTAATAAATCTAAACAATCCTTCATCGATTCAATATAAGGACCAACTCTACATTTGGCGTGCGACATTTTTGAAATATGCAACAATGAGGGAATAGGTTGTAAATACAGATTTAATAATAAATCGTATTTTTTAAAAATAAACCGATCTGTTTTGGGACTGTAAGGTAGCATAGCTTTTCGGTCTAAATCTTCCCAATTATAATATTGCAAAAAAACGTTATGATCTTTTTCTTTTTTATCAACAAATAATAAAACTTCGCATTCATAGCCGAATTTTTCAATTTGTTTTTTATAATTACTAATTATTTCTTGTGAAAAAGAATCCGTATAATTTGATAAAATTCCAATCCTGTAAGCACTCTGAAAATTAACAAATTCATGTTTAATATTAGAAGGGGTACTCACAATTACAGCAGATTCACTCGTTGAAACTGGAATTATTTTTTCTTGTATCTTTTTAAATAATGACAATGTATTCTATTGATATTTTAAAATTTAGGCTTCTTTCAATTCTGTATAAAATCCCATGGAAGAAAATTTATCTATCCTTTGTTGAATTCTATCTTCAACATCAATATTTTTTAATTCTTTTAAGGCGTTTTCAATATATTTTTTTACCGCATCTGCTGTTTTTTCTGGGTATGAATGCGCTCCGCCAAGGGGCTCTTTTATTACATCATCCACTAATCCAAATCCACTCATGTGTTTTGAGGTTAATTTTAATTGTTCTGCAGCTTGTTCTTTATAATCCCAAGTTCTCCATAAAATGCTAGAACAACTTTCAGGAGATATTACGCTATACCAAGTGTTTTCTAACATGACCACTTTATCTCCAATGCCAATTCCTAAAGCACCACCACTTGCACCTTCACCTATTATTATGCATATTACAGGAACTTTTAAATTAATCATTTCAAATAAATTACGAGCTATCGCTTCACCTTGTCCACGTTCTTCTGCCTCTAATCCAGGATAGGCACCAGGAGTGTCAATAAAAGTAATAATAGGTTTGTTAAATTTCTCAGCTAGTTTCATTAAACGCAATGCTTTACGATAGCCCTCTGGATTGGCCATTCCGAAATTTCTTAGCTGGCGCATTTTAGTATTTGATCCTTTTTGATGACCAATCACCATGACGGTTTCATTATCATTTAGTGTAGCAAAACCACCTACAATCGCTTTGTCATCTTTTACATTTCGATCTCCATGTAATTCTTGATAATTAGAAAATAATTTACTGATATAATAATTTGTGTAAGGCCTTTCAGGATGACGGCTCAATTGGACTTTTTGCCAATCATTCAAATTAGAGTAAATATCTTTTCTAGTTTCTTCTATTTTTTTAGTCAACTCTTTAACTGAAGCAGATAAATCAACTTTTGTCTTTTCACTAACTTCTTTTAATTTCTCTATTTCCTCATAAAGAGCTTCTATTGGTTTCTCAAAATCTAAATATTGCATACATATATTTCTGTAAAAATAGAGATTCAATCCTACATAAAGAAGTACATTTTATAAATTTTTTAAAATAAATTTTGCGGTAAATGAAAAAAGTATATATTTGCACTCCATTCAAAACAAGGATCGGTAGTTCAGCTGGTTAGAATGCCGCCCTGTCACGGCGGAGGTCGCGGGTTCGAGTCCCGTCCGATCCGCGAAAAGCCTCAAGTTATTGAGGCTTTTTTATTTTTGAATAGATACACATTAAAAATCTATTATGTTAAAAGAGTTATTAAATTTATTTTAATTAATTGTTTTATCTCTCAAGTATATCCTTTATTATCTTGTAACATTTTTTTAGAATATAATATTTCCTATCTATAAATTTTTTTGAGAAAAATAGAGCTGATTCGAAAATATGAGTTAAGTATGCCCTAAAATTAAACACCCCACCATTGCTGATGGGGTGTTTATGAAAAAATCACATAAATAACCTACTGCTGCAAATATCACTGATGATGTAAAATATGAAGCTATTAAATGAGTATTCGGCTACTTTAAATGAGTATTTGGCAAAAAAAATAAATGCGATCTTTTTTTATAGGGTGTTTCTCAAAATTACATTATTAATTACCTACTCAGGTGAATATGAAAACTTGATCATAATAGACTTATGATTATGGGCTGAAATTGAAAAGTATATTTCGAAAAAATAGGTTGTTATTTTTTATAATATGGAGATGAAAAAATATTTATCAATTGCGCCCTAGATAAAAATTATTCGTTGTTATTATAAATTAAAAATCCCATCATTGCTGATGGGATTTAATGAAAAAATCACATAAATAACCTACTGTGCACAAATATAGCAGGAAGAAAAAAGTATTGTGTTGTCAAATGAGTAATATGCTGTTTTTAATGAGTATATGGGTGTAAAATACAAATAAACAGACATTTACTAATTGTTTCCATGTTTAATTTTATTTATTAACTGAAATAAAGCGGCTTCAAAATTCATGTTTTCTTTTGAAGGTTGCTTTGCCGTAAATTGCCATTTATGATTTGCGAAAAATATTTTATAATAAAATAAAAAGGTTTCTTTTGAAGCGGTTTTATCCATATCACCCCTGCCAAATTTAGGGATGAATACATTCAACGTATCACCATTTTTTTCTGTAAAATAAAATCCTTGACTAAACCACTCTAACATCCTTGCATCGCTACTTTGAGAACTGGATAATAATTCTTTATGAATAGGATAGGAGTGCCATTTTATAGAATCATTTTTTTGCAATAAAGAATATTCGCCCACAATTAAATTGCTGTCTGAATTGCCAATGTAATACCATAAAACATTATTTAATATGGTTGGATTGCTCATTGATTGCTGCACAGAAATATGATTCGCTTTTATTGATTTTTCAAAATGATTGTTAGCAACAGCTTTGTTCACAAAGGTCATTCCAAAATAGAGCACTGCATAGGTTAATGCACTGGTCATTATGCGGCTTCGAGGGATAGAATTATTTTTGTAAAATAAACCCACCACAACCAGCATCAAAATCGGTATTGTCAAAAATAAATCGGCTATAGAAATATTATTGAGCGCCACTAACTGTTTTGAAAAAGGCAGAAAAATTCGAGTACCATAATTTGTAAAAATATCTACTAAAGAATGACCCCAAAGGCACACTATCCAAAGAATAAACCATTCTTTGTAACTAATTTTCTTTTTAAATAAAATGTAAAATAAATAGGCCATTGGAAATGCCGTTAAAAATTCTATAAAGAATGAATGCGTATAACTGCGATGATATAATACATATTTTCGTGGATCATTTAAGCCAGAATATAACAAATCAAAATCGGGGA
>CANHNT010000142.1 GCA_947461985.1 Bacteroidota bacterium
ATCTTGATTGGTAATTTTTAATATATAGATATTATTAGCTAAGCTAGAAATATTAATTGCTTGATTGCCATTAGCAGAAACCGATTTCAAAATGCTACCATTTAAATTCATGATTTCTACTTGATATTTAGCAGTTGCTGATCCTTTAATTGTGAAATTGTCTTTAGTTGGATTAGGGTAAATAGTAGCTAATTCTTTTGCAGCCGATTTAACAGAAGTTGGTGTTCCAAAATTAACTGAATACATAGCTGATGTTTTATTAATTGTTTGAGGTGCACTAAAAGTATCAATACATCCTGCACCATTATCAACGATTAATGTAATTACATAATTCCCAGCACTTACATAAGTATGTGATGGATACTGACCTGTTGATGATGTGCCATCTCCCCAATTCCATAAATAGCTTAATCCAGTTCCTGTACTTGTATTGACTCCTATGTATGTATGAGGAGCGCCTGAAGTATCGGGGTAGATGTAATAATTTGCATTGCAAATACTATTAGGTGGAGGCAGAATTAATTTACAAACTGTATCTGTGCAACCATTGCCTGATAAAGAAGAAAGGCATAGATTAAATGGAGATGTTACAGGATATGTTGTCATTAAATTTGGGCCATAAACCACTGTATTTGAACCTTGATGCCAATAAAACATATTTGTACTAAACGAATCAATTGCTTTGCATAAAAGAATTCCATTTGAATCAAAACTATAAATAAAGTCAGCACTACAAGGAGTAGGTAAACCAATATTATATAAAGTATCACATATAGTTTGACTACAATTACTAATGGGATTAGCAACAGTTAAACAAACATTATAATTTCCACTAATGGAATAAACTGCATTAACTGATTTGCCATTTGCTGTTTGCCCATTGCCTAAATCCCAATTATAAGTAGTATTGAGAGAGTTAACCTCTTGAGAAGTTAAAATAAGAGTATTATTGGCATCATACATATGTGAAAAACTTGCTAAACAAAATCCAGCAGTTGTTACAGATACAGCTACACAAGTATCGTCATTGCAATTATTTTGAGAGTCGTAAATATTTAAACAAACATTATACACTCCATTCTCAGGAAATACATAAGTAAAGTTAGGATTATTAATATTTTGTATTAAATTATTAACAGTCCATGTAAACTGCATATTACTAGTAAAAGTATTGGTTGCAATAAAGTCAATGTCCCCATTGTTAGCTGTTCCTGAATAGTAATTGAATTCTGCAACACATTGTGCTTTTAAAATAGAAGTACAAAGTACTAATACAATAGTTAAGTATTTTCTGATTGTCATTTTATAAATAATTTTAGTTATCTCTGTGACGAATGTACTATTCAATTTGTTAGCGAAATTTAAAAACAAAAAAAGACCACCTATTAAGGTGGTCTTCTAATTTTGTATTCCTGACATCTGCCATCTGCCATCTGCCAACTTTTGCATTTACTCTTTAATCAATTTAGCAAATTGTGTGGTGCCATCTTGATTGGTAATTTTTAATATATAGATATTATTAGCCAAGCTAGAAATATTAATTGCTTGATTGCCATTAGCAGATACTGATTTCAAAATGCTACCGTTTAAATTCATGATTTCTACTTGATATTTAGCAGTTGATAATCCTTTAATCGTAAAATTGTCTTTTGCTGGATTTGGGTAAATAGTAGCTAATTCTTTTGAAACTGAACTTACTGATGTAGGGGTACCGAAATTAATAGAATACATAGCCGCTGTTTTGTTGATAGATGCAGCTAAACACATGGTATCATAACAAGTTGTACCTGGTGTTCCTACCGTTAAACAAATAGAATAGTTTCCAGCAGATGCATACGTGTGTGATGGGTATTGACCTGTAGATGAAGTGCCATCGCCCCATGACCAAGCATAAGCAGATGCTCCATTAGTACTATTATTCACTCCAATATAAGTGTGAGGTGCCCCTAATGAATCTGGATAAATATAGAAATTTGCAGAACATGTATTAGGATTTGCTATAGTAATGGTTCCACAAGATGAATCAACACAGTTTGTTGCTGCATTTGTAACCAATAAACAGATATTGTATGTACCAGGAGAAATTGCAGTGCTATAATTGGCTCCAGTTCCCATTAATGTTGTTCCGTTATACCAGCTATAAACTGCAGTACTCACGTTACCAGCTGTTGCCGCTGTGAATGCAACGTTTCCTAATAATGCATTGTAGTTAAAAGAATAAGATGCATTGCATGCTGTTGCCAATACTGGTGTTACGCATAAAATAGTAGAGGTATCTGACAATCCTGAGTTTGTACAAGTCGTGATGCAACGGTAGCAATAATCAGAATATAAATTTTCTGAAAAAGTACTAGTGCCAGTTCCTACATTGAAAAATGCAGAAGTAGCTGTAATTCCACGTTGCCATTGGTACGTAATTCCGTTTCCAGTTGTATTTCCAGTTAAACTAAACGTTACTAAACTTCCTTGAACAGGCGAATAATTTGAAGCAACAGTAGTTCCTGCATTTGGAGCTCCAGTACAAGGAGTTGCACCTCCATTTACATAAATTGAATCACACCAAGTTGTTGTACAACCATTGGTATTAAATGTATCTAAAACGGTTAAACAAACTATATACGAAGCAGTGTTGTTGTAAACAGCCGTAACCGTTTGACCCACTCCTGCTGATCCATTTCCAAAATCCCAAGTATAAAGGGTAGCGGGAGGATTAATTGCAGTTCCATTTGCGGTGAATGTCACAGATCCATTAGGGTTTACAGAATAAGTAAATTGTGCACTGCATTGCGCATTCATTTTTGCAGCAAAAAATGATAAAAAGGCAACTAATAATAGTTTTGTCTTCATAATAACTGTTTTTTTAATTGTTTTAATAATAAAAGATTAATGTATTTACGCAACTTGACGTATAATCATTAACATTCGTTAGCAAAGTTAAAAAAAAAGTTGAATTATCTTGTTAAATGTAGCTGTTGTATTGATTTTGTTATAGTTTCATATATGATTTTATCATCATTGGGCAATAAATTTAATTGCTTTTGGATCGTTTTTTCATCATTTCTAATGGCAGGTCCTGTTTGATTTTCAAAAGGGGAATGATTGTTTAGTTTTTCGACCGTGTTTTTTATAAGAGGCATCAATATCTCAAATGGAATTTGTTGTTTGTCTAACAGTTTTTCGGCAATTGCAAATAAATGATTGCTGAAATTATTGGCAAATACAGCCGATACATGAGCAACCGTTTTTTGTTCATCAGTTAATAAAAATACATTGCTACTAACGGCAAGTGCAATATCCATTATGGTATCTTTTATGTCATTAGAAGAAAAATTAACAGCCAACGGAATTTTGTTCGAATTTGGCAAATTGTTTTTAGAGATAGAGTAAACAGGCCAAATACAAGCTGTATTAGCCGAAATATGCCTCACCTCTGCCAATGAAACAGCACCTGCTGTGTGAATGACAATTTTATTTTTTAAAACTTCGTTTGTTTGAAAGTTTTTTAATGCATCATCATTGATTGCTAAAATAACAACATCAACTGTTTCATTCATCGCTGAAACACGGTCGTGAAAATCACAATCTAGCACATTCGCTAATGCTTTAGCATGTTCGATGTGAGTAGAAATTACTTGCACGATAGAGTGCTTTGAATGCAATAATTTTTTACCTATAAAATGCGCCACATTACCAGAACCAATGATGCAAATGTTGAATGACGAATGTTGAATATTGAGTGACATATAAAAAAAACTATTAAACGAAATTAATCATTAACAATTAACCATTAAACATTATTTTACTTACTCTCCATTTTAATAATCGGCACCAACATTTCTTCTAATGAAACGCCACCATGTTGAAACGTATTTTTAAAGAAATTTACAAAATGATTGTAGTTGTTTGGATAACATAAATAGCCATCATGTTTTGCAAAAATAAAGGAAGAGTTAAAATTAGGTTTTGGCAATCCTATTTCGCTTGGTTCTTTAAACGCAAGGACGGCTTTGTTTTCATAATTCAAATTTTTCCCATGCTTGTATCTAATATTGGTGGTTGTTTGCTTGTCGCCAATAACTTTACTTGGCGATTTCACTTGCACACTTCCATGATCAGTACCCACAATTAATTTTATGTTTTTGTCGGCTACTTTTTTTAATGCTTGATGCAAAGGTGAATGTTCAAACCAACTACTCGTAATTGAGCGATACGAAATTTCATCGTTTGCCAACTCTTTCAATACTTCCATTTCGGTTCTAGCATGAGATAGCATGTCGACAAAATTATAAACAATAACATTTAAATCATTGTGTAACATATTGCCAATATTGTTTACCAATTGTTCGCCAGCAAAATGATTCGTTACTTTCGTGTAAGAAAATTTAATATCGCCCAAACCGTTTCGGTGCAATTGGTCTTCCAAAAATTGTTCTTCATATAAATTTTTACCACCATCTTCATCGTCATTTTTCCATTCTACAGGATATTTTTTTTCGATATCAATAGGTAATAAGCCCGAAAAAATAGCATTTCTACTGTACTGCGTAGTCGTTGGCAAAATCGCCAACATAATATCTTCTTCCAAAATTTTAAAGCTTTCGGCAAATTTAGATTGAATGGTTCTCCATTGATCAAAGCGCAAATTGTCTATTAAAACAAAGAAAACCGATTTGCCTTTTTCCAATTGAGGAAACACATGTTTTCTTAACAACGTATGGCTCATCACAGGTGCATTGTCGCCAGCTTTTATCCATTTTATATAGTTTTTATCTACAAATTTACAAAATTCGTTGTTGGCTTCTTCTTTTTGTGATTGATGAATTTCTTGCATTTCAGGGCTGTTCGCTTTTTCCATTTCTAACTCCCAATACACAATTTTTTTATACAACTCACACCATTCTTTATAATCAGGATTGTTGTTTAATGCCATAAACAAGTTTCTAAACTCTTGTTGATAAGTTGAAGTAGTTTTTTCGCTTACGAGTGCTTTGCTGTCAATAATTTTTTTCAGCGTGTGTAAAATTTGATTTGGGTTAACTGGTTTTATCAAATAGTCTGTTATTTGTGCACCAATGGCATCTTCCATAATGTGTTCGGCTTCGTTTTTGGTCACCATCACCACGGGAATATTGGTGTTGTATTCTTTTATTTGCGCCAAGGTTTCTAAGCCCGTCATGCCAGGCATGCTTTCATCTAATAAAATAACATCCACATGATTTGCTTTGACATACTCTAATCCATCATATCCGTTTGAAATACGTTCCACCTCATAGCCTTTGTTTTCTAAAAACATGACTTGCGAAGCCAACGAATCCATTTCATCATCAATCCAAAGAATTTTTGTGCTCATATTTTTTTATTTTGATTTTTTACAAATGTAAACTTAATGAACATAGAACGTTCCTTTTAAGAAAAAATTGTGATTGGGTAAATATTTTATAATG
>CANHNT010000143.1 GCA_947461985.1 Bacteroidota bacterium
AAATTGCTTTAATAACATGACTACCGCCTTCTGCACCGCTACTGCAAGCACTGCCACCAGATACACAAATTCCATCAATATCTAAGTTCATACTCAATACCTCTGTCTTCTCATTTTTGGGAAACGAAACATTTAAAACTGTGTATAAACTCTGTTCACCATCGTCGCCATTAATTTCTAAGCCGGTTATATTTGAAAACAAGGCTGTTTTTAAATATTTTTTTAACGTTAAAATATATTGGCTGTCTTTTTCATAATTTGCTGTTGCATTTTCTAACGCAGTTGCGAAACCCACTATATTGGGCACATTTTCGGTTCCAGCCCTCATCATTCTTTCTTGTGCACCGCCATTGATAAATGGTTTTATTGAAATTTCTTTATTGATATACAACATTCCTGAACCTTTAGGACCATGAAATTTATGTGCTGATGCACTTAAAAAATGAATGGGAAATTTTTGCAAATCAAAATTAAAATGACCAATCGTTTGTACTGTATCCGTGTGGAATATTGCATTGTATTTTTGACACAAAATGGAAACTTTTTCAATGTCTAGTAAATTACCAATTTCATTATTCGCATGCATTAATGTAACAAAACTTAACTCGTTGCTTTCACTTAGCAATCGCTCTAAGTCTTGTAAATCGATGTGCCCATTTTCTGTCAATTTTACATAACTCAATTTGCAAGCGCCTATTGATTTTAAAAACTCTACCGTATGTAAAGTAGCATGATGCTCAATTGCTGAGGTAATAATATGCTTACAACCTAGATCTCGTATAGCACCTTGTATAGCCGTATTGCTGCTTTCGGTTCCGCAACTCGTAAAAAATATTTCTCCTGGAGTTGTATTTAATATTTTTGCCACCGACTTTCGGGCTTTTTCAATTGCCATTTTAGTTTCTCTTCCGTAAGAATAAATAGAAGAAGCGTTCCCAAATTTTTCTATAAAGTAAGGCAGCATTGCCTTTAAAACATCATCATCAACAGCCGTTGTAGCTGCATTGTCTAAATAAATTCGTTGCATGTAGTGCAAATTTACCAAGAATGTTCTTTAAGGAGTTGTTATTTCTATTGTAACACTTTATACTCAAACTTAGGGCTCCCTTTTATGCCTGTTGAACTATAAAAATCTAAAAACCGAAGTTTATAAAATCGGCCATTCCCATTTTGAATAATATAATTATACTTATTATTTACGGTATACAAATTTTGATCTCGGTCATAATTTTTCCAAGAATATCCGATGACATCTTTTTTAGAAACGAATGCACGCGTTGAAGCAAATTCTTTATTGATAGCATTGTATACTGAATTTGAATCTACCGTTCCTACTGTAGCAGGATGAAATAATACGCCATTTACGACGTAAGGTAAGGCAGGATTTTGATCATAAAACGTGTTGTTGTACAAGGTAATCACAAAATCCCATTTCACATTTGGTGCCGGCTCTACATCATCAACAGTAGTTAAAAAATCAAATGAAAAATAAGTGTACACTTGGTCTTTATTTTTAAAAATAGTGATATCGGCACCGGTTGTAGAATTTAAATCGCCAACATGAATCATATATTGAAATGCGTCGACATATTTAATTTGAAATTTTCTTACCCGAGCATTCGTTTTGCCCAATTTTATTAAATAAATATTGCTTTTGCTTCCCCAATTTCCAATGGCAGAAGAATCTATTTCATTACTTGGAGCATCATATTTCCAATTTCTGTAAGCAATGGATGTATCATTAAAATCAACTGCTGCAAAATCTGATTTGCCAGTGTTATAAACAGCCATTCCTTGACCACTGTTTGTAAGAACGCCTTGTTGATTATCTCCAGATTGAAACGCTAAATGATATAAATTATTTTTAGTTGCATGCACTACTTTTCCTAAATCTAAATTAATATAAAACTGATAATCATAATTTTCACCCATATCCACTTGCATGATTGAGCCGTCCCCTTTAGCAGGTAACGTAATTGGATTGTCTTTTTTTTCACAAGAAGCAAAAAAGAAAAGGATCACGAAAAGTAAATGAAAAGCATATTTCATAATGATTGTGCAAATTTCTGTTTTTAAATGTTAAAACAAGTAAATAAACACATAATAAATATCATGGAATTGTCATTTTTTTTGATAAAAAAGTCAAATTGATATCGCGAAACATGAGAAATGTACAAACAATGTGCAGAAATGCCGGAAAATTTAATTGCATTCGTATTCTTAGATAGAATAAGCAATGGTTTCTTTATTGAATTTTATATGATGAACATAAAAATCCGTCAACAATTGCCAACGGATTTAAAGTTATAAAATGAATTTAATTTTATCGAATATCGAACAACCAAGGCAATGCCATTTGCACTTGATTTTGTTGACTTTTTACTTTTTGAATTTCTTTGAAAACCACATATTCTTCACCCAACACTTTTTTCATAATCGCTTCTTCCCGTTTTTTGCCCGATAATTGATTAAGGATTTCTTGAACTTTATCAATTGGTTTTGGATATTCTACAATTTTATATTCAGTCAATTTAGCCATTGCTGAAGCACTTTTCAATGCACGTTCAACATTTCCAAATCCATCAATTAATTTTAAATCTAATGCAGCTTTTCCGCTATACACATGTCCTTGAGCTAAATCTTCAACTTGTTGCATGGTTAATTTTCTTGCGTTTGCTACACGAGATTTAAACAAGGTGTAGGTAGTATCTAAAAATCCTTGAATCCAATTGCGTTCAAACTCCGACATAGGTCGAGTAAGATTAGGGAAATCGGCATGTTCCGCTGTTTTAATAGCATCGGTTGTTATGCCTAATTTATTTTTGTAGAAATCACCAATGTTAAACATAACGCCTACAACACCAATTGAACCTGTTAATGTATTTTGGTCAGCAAAAATACTATCACCAGCGCACGACAAATAATATCCACCGCTAGCAGCATAGTTACCCATGCTCACCACAATTGGTTTTACTTTATTTAATTGTTCCAACTCGTGATACATAACTTCACTTGCCAAGGCACTTCCTCCTGGTGAATTAATCCGTAAAACAACTGCTTTAATATTTTCGTCATTTTTAATTTTACGAATGTTTTTTGTGAATGTTTTTGAGAAAATTTCTTCATCCCCTTCGCCATCATAAATAGCTCCTTCGGCATATAAAATAGCAATTTTATTTTTTCCAGTTTTTTCTGAAATCGTTTCTGCATAATCATCAGGCGACACAAATGAAATTTTATCTTTTTCTTTAATCGCTAATTTATTTTTGATAGAAAGTTCAACTTCATCGCTATAACGAGTACCATTAATTAATTTGTAAGTAACCGCATCTTTTGGAAATTTAATCGTTCCCTCGTTTGCCATTTTTGCTAATGTAGCCGTATCTAAACCTGATTTTTTTGAAATAGACATTAATAACTCCGAATAAAAATCATTTAATAAAGCGGTCAATTGAAAACGATTGGCATCACTGAAATTTTCTCTTGAATAGGGTTCATGTGCGCCTTTAAATTGTCCACAATGAAAAGCTTCTGTTTTTACATCTAATTTTTCTAATGTTCCTTTATAAAACATACCTGCAATAGCTAACCCTTTAAACTCAATGCCTCCAGAAGGATTTACAAATGAACTATCGGAAACGGTTGACATATAAAATGATTTTTGATCGGCAATTTCTCCATAAGAATAGACAAATTTTTTGCTTGTTTTAAAATCTTCAATGGCGTCTTTAATTTCTTGTAACGTAGCCCAACCAATAGGACTCATGCCTAATTTGATATAAATTCCTTTGATATTCTCATCAGACTTTGCTGCTTTTATGGATGCCAAAACATCATTTAGTCCCACAATAGAAGTTGGTTGCCCAGACAAGACCCCTAATTGATTTTCTTTGGTTTGCTCTGCAATATTTTCGTTCAAATCGAGATAGAGAACAGAATTTTTCTCTACAGTTGTTGTTTCTTTGCTAGCACTGCCAGCTATAATTCCTCCAAAAACTATAAAAATAAGCATCACGAAAATGAAAAGTGCTGCCAAGGATGCGAAGAAAAATTTAAAAAATTGTTTCATAATTAAATATCATATTTGTGTACAAAAGTATTTAAAAGATTTTTTAATTTGAACGTTAGTTGTATGAATGGTATTTATATTATTATAGGTGGTAATTTAGGCGATAGATTGGCTTTAATAAAAGATTGTAAGCATAAAATCGAAAATGAGATTGGCATTATTTCAAGATGCTCCTCTATTTATGAAAGTGAATCGTGGGGAGAAACCGACAATCCTACTTATTTGAATCAAGTACTTTATGTTGAAAGTATTTTTTCGGCAAAAGAGGTGTTAGAAAAAGCCCTTGAAATAGAAAAAAAATTAGGACGAACAAGAGATAAAAAATGGGAATCGAGATTAATTGATATTGATATTTTATTTTTCAATGACGATATAATTGATGTAAAGGATTTAAAAATACCACATCCACATTTACAAAATAGAAAATTTGTGTTGGCTCCTCTGAATGAAATAGCCAGTGAATTTGTTCATCCTATTTTAAAAAAAAGTATGAAGGAATTATTGGTTGAATGTAAAGACAACTTAAAAGTTACTAAGATAATTCCAAAACTATAATTATCACTGGCATCTGACATCTGACATCTGACAACTGAACACAAAATCGTCTACATTCGAAAACAAAAATTCAGGATATAAATCTGCAAATTTCTTTTTAATTAAACCACCCATTAAAGGTCGTTTTGCAGGTTGTTTCATTTCTTCTGTTGTGATCGAAATTAAATCATATTCCGCCTTGGGAAAATGTTTTAAAACAGTCAATGCCAACTCCACACGATTTAAAAAATCGGTCGATGCCATGTGATAAATTCCTGAATGATTATCTTTCAATAATAAATACATGGCTCGAGCTACATCCCAAGCATTTACTGGTGTAGCATACTGGTCAGAAGGCAATTTTAAGGTTAACTTCTCCCCTTTTTTGCATTGCTCAACGATTCTTGAAACAAAATTTTTATTTCTTTCTTCATTGCCATACACATTCGTTACCCGAAGCACCAAGTGATTTGGACTATTTTTTAAAACCATTTGCTCTGCCTCTAATTTATGTTTTGCATATATACCTAAAGGATTTACGGCATCTTCTTCTCTATAAGGCCCATGTTCCCCATCAAAAACATAATCAGTAGAAATGAAAACAACTTTAGCATTTATTTCGTTGGCAATCATCAGTAAATTTTGAGTTGACAAAACTGTTTTTTCATAGCTTTCATCAATATGATCTTCGCAATAATCGACATGCGTTAATGCACCACAATGTACAATTACATCTGGTTGAAATGCTTTCACATCAAAATTATGCTCGTTGCTTGGATTTAATGTATCAAAGAAAACAGTATGGTTCGTTGGATATGAAA
>CANHNT010000144.1 GCA_947461985.1 Bacteroidota bacterium
GTATCTCCCATTTTTAAACCAAAAATTTTAATTTGTTGATGAGAAACATAAACATCATCTGGAGAACTCAAATAATTATAATCACTTGAACGTAAAAATCCGTATCCATCGGGCATCATTTCTAAAACACCTTCTGTTTCTAATTGACCATCAAATTCTAAATTAAATTTAGGCACTTTTTTTGCCGGTTGAACAACTGCAATGGGTGCATTTTGTAAAGGTGTATTTTCATCCAAAATAGACTCTACTTTGGGTTGATGCGCTTGTTTATGTTTTTGATTTGGGTTGATGTTGGGTTTGTGTTCTTTATTGACTACAGGTAATTTAGCTAATAATTTTTCTGTGCTAACATCTTCATTCATCACCAATGGTGGTTGAGAAGCTAACAATTCTTCTTTTTCTGCTTTCAATCGAGCTTTTTCGGCTAATTCAGCTTGATGTTTCTCATTGATACGAGCAATGATTTCATCAACATTCGGGCCAGCTTTTTTAACAATTGGAGTTTCAGTTTCAGTTTTTGTAGCCACTTCTTTAGGAGCTATAGCTACTTTTTCTGTCGCAGCTGTTTTCGTATTTTCTGCCGTTTTTTCAACCTTTTTAGGCAACGCTTTTTTTGTTTTAACTACTTTTTCTTTAGGAGTGTCAACAACTTGAATTTCAACTATTGGCTCTTTAACTTCTTTAGTAATTATTGCCTTAGCAGGTTCTGCCTTTTTTGTAACTGCTTTCTTTTTAGCAGGTTCTTTTTTTTCTTTTACCAATGGCAAGATGGCTTGTTTATCTAAAATTTTGTATATCAAGTCTTGTTTAGTTAAATCTTTTGCATTGTCTATTTCTAATTTTTTAGCAATGTCTAAAAGCTCAGGAACGATCATATCGTTCAACTGTAAAATGTCATAATTCATATTTCTTAAGGGTTTCGTTTTGCACGAAGTGTTTTTTTGAAAATCTTTTTGTAAAAATTTGTTGGGAATCAAAGAATATAGTTGTGAATGCTTACAAGTAACAAGAATCACTTCCAATTGACTTCTTTGTTATGCAAGTTTACAACTCATTTCTTACATCATCAAAATTATTTTTTCTTGTTCGCCGAAAATTCATCATCTGTAAGGGCTGTTAAATAAGATTCTAAATCTATTTTTTCTTGTTCGGTTAAACCAATTTTTGCTGGCAACACAGTATCTCTGCCAATAGAGTTAGTAATAAATTGAGCTGGATTGTCATAATAGTCAATTACTTCACGAAGCGTTTTAAATCGTCCATCATGCATGTAAGGTGCTGTTACAGCTACATTTCTCAAGCCAGGAATTTTAAATCGTCCAATGTCATTTGGATTTTTCGTAATTGCATATCGTCCACTATCATTTAATTCTTTACCATTAAATAATCCAATATTTTTAAATTCATCAGATGTAAAATCTGGTGTAAAATGACATTCAAAACATTTTGTTTTATCACCCGTAAACAATTCTCTCCCTCTTAATTGCGATGCCGTCATAGCATCCGGTTGGTCGTTCATCCATCTATCATTGGGCGTATGTTCAGTTTCTAAAGTTTTTTCAAAATGAGCAATCGCATCAACAATTAAGGTACTGTCGGGGTATTTTTTATAAATTTGAAAAAATAATTTTCTATATTCTTTTGAATGATTGATGCGCTCAAATGCTAAATGAAAAGGCAAATTCATTTCATTCGGATTTTCAATTGGAAAAACAACTTGTGCTTCTAAACTAGCTGCTCTGCCATCGTAAAAATAAATATCTCTTGCAGCCATATTCATTACAGAAGGCGTGTTTCTTGCTGTCATTTTACCATTTACACCATGGCTAAATGCAAGTGTATCAGCAAAAGCAAATTGAGGAATATGGCATGAGGCACAACTGATAGAACGATCGGAAGAAAGGATGTTGTCAAAAAAAAGTTTTTCTCCTAATTGTGCTTTCGTTGTAATGCTTTTAGATGTTTGCGTGTTCGCAAATGCACTCAATAAAATAATTGTAACTGATATCAATAAAAATGAAAATCCTTTTTTCATAGTGCAAAAATAAGAACTTCTGATTAGATTTGCGCATTGATAAAAATCATTCTTTTCAAATGACAGAAGCTCGAAAAAATAGAATTCAAGATGTTTTAGATAAACGTCAAAACGATATTACCATCGTATTAGAAAATATTTTTGATCCCCACAATATTGCAGCAGTTTTAAGAACCTGCGATGCTGTTGGCATAATGGAAATTTTTGTGCTCAATACCATGAAACCCAATCATGGAAGTTATGAAAACCGTAGAAGCTCCAGTGCCGCCAAATGGATGATGGTGCATCATTTTAGCGATGCCGTAGAATGTTTTACTGCAGTAAAAATGAAATACACAAAAATATATTCTACACACATGAGCGAAGCTTCTAAAAGTTTATATGCTTTAGATATGACCGAGCCCATTGCATTGGTTTTTGGAAATGAGCGTCAAGGTTTAACTCAAGCATCCTTAAGTTTTTGTGATGGAAATTTTATTATTCCACAAGTGGGAATGATACAATCTTTAAATATTTCGGTTGCTTGTGCAGTTACTTTATATGAAGCCTTCCGACAAAAAAATGCACTTAATCATTATCATCAACCTAAAATAAACAACGAAGAATCAAAAAGTTTGCTTAATTTTTGGAACATTGAAAACGATGAACAATAATTTTAATACATTTGAACATTCTTAAAAAATAAAAATGAAAAAAATCGTTCCGTTGTTGTTTGCACTCATCATATTATTCAGTCAGTGCAAAAAAAAAGATTCTTGCCCCAGCCCAACTACAGCAGCTCCTGAAAGTGAAGTAACTGCATTAGAAACTTATTTAACAACCAATAGCATTGCTGCTACAAAAGACAGTAGGGGTTTTTATTACAGCATTTCTTCGCCAGGCGGCAGCAGCAAGCCCGATAATTGTGCTACTGTAAAAGTAAAATATAAAGGATTGCTAACCAGTGGAACGGTATTTGATCAAAGTACAACTGCGGTATCTTTCCCTTTAGCGGATTTAATTATTGGGTGGCAAGAAGGGATTCCTTTAATCGGTATTACAGGTAAAATAAGATTATACATCCCTCCATCTCTAGGTTATGGGAGCAAGGGAAGTACAAGTATTCCTGCAAATTCTATTTTAATTTTCGATATTGAGTTAATTGGGTTTTAGTTATTTTTTAGTATCAGTTCATTGATAAATACAAAATTAATACCCATTTATTCTTCAAAAAGCTCCCATACACTTCGATAGCTTCCTGCTTTTTCTACATAATCTAAGAATTGTTTATAAAAATGATGCTTTCCTAATGTGGCACTGTCTCCTATGACATACAAATTTTCTTTAGCTCTTGTCAACGCCACATTCATTCGTCGAGTGTCATTTAAAAAACCAATAATGCCATCATCATTGCTTCTCACCAATGAAAGAATAATGGTATGATATTCTTGTCCCTGAAAACTATCAATGGTACTAATTTTCATTGAAGTTGACAATCGTTCTTTTGCCAACGTAACTTGCCCAGAGTAAGGCGAAATGAATGCGCATTCATGAACATCTAATTTTTCACTTAACATTATTTTCTGTACCATTTCCAATTCGCCTTCATTCATTAAGCTCGAACCATTGGCTCCTTGCTGCTCTTCGTGGCCAGCACCAGCCGTATCAAAAAAGGTGATGTGTGTTTGAGTATTTTGCAAATGCGAAGGCGTTTTCAATTCATTATTATAAAACAACAAACTCGAAAAACCAGCTATGGCTTCTCGCATTCTATATTGAGTATTCAATAAATAAATTGATTCGGAATTTTTAAAACAAACTTCTAAAATTGATTTATTTAAGCCCAATTTTTCTGCTTGAGCCGATAATACGGTTGGGGGCAATTGATAAGGATCTCCTGCCAATACATATTTTTCTGCCAATGGGAAAACACACCAAGCCAAAGGCTCTAAGCATTGCCCAGCTTCATCAATCACTAATGTATCAAATTTTAATTTATTCAAATGACTATCCACCAAACCCACTGGCGTTCCTAAAATAACTTGTGCTTGCGCATATAATTTATCCTCATGATACGACAATGTCTTTTTGATTTCCGTTCGAATATTTTTCACTTCCTTAAACAATAAACTGCGTTGCTCTCGTTCGGCTTTCCCAAAACGGCGTTTATATTGCAACGCCATTTTTCTAAACTCTTCGGCCCGTTTTTTCAGCTCTTTAATTTCTTTTTGTATGGTTTTGTCCGATAATCTTCCTTCGGGCGTATAGTTGGCCAACGCTTCATCAATCTTGGTAGAATTGCCCACTCGAAGAATTTTTACACCTTGTGCCAACAATCCTTTGGCAATATTATCGACAGCCGTATTGCTGGGCGCACTCACCAACACTTTTTCCTCCTTACGAACCAATTGCACAATGGCTTCAATTAAGGTGGTTGTTTTTCCTGTTCCAGGAGGTCCGTGCAAAATAGTCATGGTTTCATTTTCAACCACGGCTTTCACTGCCTCTTGCTGACTTTCATTTAATCTTTTATTCTTAAAATCTACGTTGGTAGAAACCGTTTTTTGCTCATTACCGTTCGCCAATTTTTCATCATGAATGCTCAAAAACAAATCATATAAACGCTTGTCTTTCGACAAATCTTTCAACGTTTGTTTCATTAAGGATGTGGTTCGTTGGTCTGGCGAACGTTTAATGCCTACACCTTCTTCTTCAATCCAATCTGGAAAATCGGGCGCAAACAATCTAAACTCACCCTGCTTGCCATCCAACGAAATGAGCACACCCTTCACACTTTCTTCCTGTCCATAAAAACACTCAATGGCTACACCATCTCTAAACTGATTGGTGTCTGTGGGATAAGGAATTCGAAACGCAATTTCGGGATAATCGGCATAGCCAAAATTCTTCTTCGTAACTTTTATCGGATGAATAGCCAAACCTTCAGTCTTAAACGATTTGAGCGTATGAACTTGGTCCAGTTTATATCTATTCGTTTCTTCCTTCTCTTCAAAATCGATGCACTTCAACAAAGTGCTAATATGCGAATGTAATTGTTCCATGGAGGGTGCAAATTACGAAACGAAACGCAAGTTCATTCCTACAGTTTTTTTATGGAGTCCACGACTGTCTCGTCCTAAAAATTAGTTCACTGTTGGTTATTTAATTCTGTTATTTATTTACACTATTTTTATTGTCCTAGATTTGGTTTATAAAAGTAGGTTTCTTTTGATGTCCATTTTGGGCAAACTTAATTTAGGTTAAGATAGTCTCATTTAATTGATATTAATCAATGGGCTTCCATTAAGCGATTCCTTTCTTTTATTTAACACAGGACCAATTGACGTTTTCATTTCATCGGCTCTTTTTTGCACCGCACTCGCATTTCGACCGGCTTTTTTTA
>CANHNT010000145.1 GCA_947461985.1 Bacteroidota bacterium
CCCCAAGTTGTACCACCAATGTTTTTTCCAGTTTCGGAATTATTTTTAACACGCACAGAAATTTTTCCCATGTCAGATTTTATGTCGTTCACTGGAATAGATGTTTTTGAATAACCAGTTCCGGCCTCTATTCCCTCTCCTTTGGAGAGGGCTAGGGAGAGGCTTCCTAATTTAATTTCAACATCAGGTTGAGTGGATAACCAATATGTTCCATTTAGTAATAACGCATAAATTGCATCCGCTGTGGCTTTGGTGGTTTTCCAATTGGTTGTTTGTTTATTTTTCAATAACCAAATTTTCAATTCATCTACTTCTTTATCATCTCCTCCAATTTCTTTAAACGTTTCTACCAACAAACTTTGTGTTTCAATAGGCGCTTCATACCACCAATAACCACCACTGTTTTCTTTCCAATACATACCCATTTCTTCGTTACGAATGGCATTTTCACGGAGTGATTTTATAATGTCTTGAGGTGTAGTTTTGTCATCCAAACGATTCAATGCTATAGCGGTCATGCCTTGCATATACCGATTTCCTTTGAGCCAATATTTTGCTGCTTGTTTTTTATAATAGTCAAAAGCGATTTTGGAAGCCGGTGCAATTTCATTTTCTTTAAAGAAAGTTCTCATGTATAAATATTGAATTTGCACATAATCAATTTGTTGTTGATTCAAATCAACTCTATTTCTTTTCAACTCATCATAATCTTCTTTAATTCGTGCATCTAAATAGGGTAATGCCTTTTCAACAATTTGCAAAATACGGCTATCACTTCCAGTTTCTGTAACACCAATATGCATCAAACGACCAATGCCTGTAATGATGTATTGCGTTATGAAACGATCGTCAGGCATGCCTTTAAACCAGGTGAACCCACCGTTTGGTGTTTGCATATTTTCCAACTCTCGAACCGTACGTTCCAATTCATTGCTCATTCTATTGAGGTTAAATAAATTGGCAAGGTTTCGTTTTTGGTCTGCTTCATTTTTGGCTTCTAAAACCCAAGGTGTTTCTTGCAATAAAGCAGATTTTAATGCTGTATTTTTTTGCAAATTTGAAAGCAATGCAGCTGTGTCTTTATTTTCCCATGAAGAAAAAATCTCTTTCACTTTGGGTGATGAATTGGCAATGTGTGTTGCCAATGCATTGGCATAATATCTATTAAACGTTTGCTCTGCACATTCGTAAGGATAGTCGGTTAAGTAAGGCAATGCTTGCACGGCATACCAAGCCGGATTACTTGTATACTCTACTAATAAATTATAATGACGAATGGTATTGGATGATTTTGAATTCAATAAATTCTTGAATGTAAAATCTTTACTTGAGTTCATACGAACTGGTAATGGCAAGGTTTCTGTTACTAACATTGAGTTGAGTAAAACAGGTACAACATTTTGTTCGCCGTCTGAAAAATCATTTGCTTGTGCAGTGGTTTTTACCAAAACAGGGTTTGTAAAACTAGTAGGAATTGCAATGTTCCAATTTACAGAAACACTTTCACCCTTTTTAATTGAAATTGATTTTGTCATGCTCGAACTTGTCAAACCAAATTCAGAAGAAAGTGGTTGATTTGTTACTGCATCAACAAGAATTAAATCTGCTCTTCCATTCAAATCTTTATCACTCAAATTAGTAACCTTGGCACTATACACCATCTTATCTCCTTCTCTAAAAAAACGTGGCGTATTCGGTACAATCATCAACTCTTTTGATGTGGTTGCAGTTTCTGTTAATATTCCACTTTGTATTTCTTTAGTATGTCCGAATGCCATTAGTTTCCAACGAGTGAGTGCATCGGGTGCTTTGAATTTTAATAAAATATTTCCTTCATTATCAGTATGTAATTGAGGAAAGAAAAATGCAGTTTCGTTGAAGTTGGTTCTTAATGCGATGTTCGATGTTTGATGTTCGATATTTGGTTTTGTAGAATTAGATAAAATAGGTGGTGTGAATTTTATGTTGGCATCATCTTCATTTTTACTTTCTCCTTTTGAAATAGATTTTGTCATCATCGGTACTGCTGCCATATCAGATTCCATAACAACAGCTTTTCCACCACGTGCCATTTTTATATTTCCATTCCATCCATAATTTCCAAATTGACTATTATTATTCAAACCCCACCAATTTAAATTTCTATATTCTTTCTCATAAGGATGCACTTCTTTAAATCCACCAAAATAAAATTGGCGTCCTGTTTCAATTAAAAAATTCGATGCCGTATTAATATTCATTACATTATAAGTTCCTCTAAAGAAATCAAAGCCTTGCCAATTGTGCGGTTTAAAAGCATCTAAACTGGCATCATACATCGTTGCTAACAATTCAGCACTTACTTTTTCTTTTTTACTGCCACTAATTTTCAATGTCCATTCTTGCTCACTGCCAGGCAACATTTTATCTCTAAAGGTTCCTAAAGAAATTTTTAATTCTTTATTCGTCCAAGGCACATTAATATTTTCTTCAAATGAATAATAACGATTGTTTTTTATGTACCAGCCACCTACATAAAAACCACCTCGATCTGACTCTTGTATGTTATATGTATAATCTTTCGTGCCAGTAATTGTTTGCCAAACGGTGTTTGTTTTTTTATCCCCAATTAATTTAGGTGATGGCAATTGAATATGATATAATAAGAATATTTTATCAAAAGGATTTGATAATTTGAATGTAAAATTTTCAATAGGCTCAGCTACTGTTTTCACTTTCGTTATTAATAGATGTTCATTTGGCAATGCTTCAGGATTTGTGAAGTTTGATAAGCGAATATATTTTTTATCCATTACTTCATTGCCATCTTTATCTTTTGTTGTAGCTTCTAACACAAACCAACCTTGATTTTCATCCGTTTTTTGCAAATACTCTAATCCTTCTTTTGTGGTTGTAAATATTTTAGTCCAAACAGTTTTTTCTGTTGCCCAATTCAAATAATTATTTTCATCCTTGTATTCATCTAATGGAAAATCTTTTCTGAATGCTGTTTCAGATATCGAATTAATTTCTACTTTTTCCCACATCCGTTTACGATAGGTTTTAGTTGGAGAAACCAATTTTTTTAAGGTCAATGTAACTGATGAAGGAATGTGTGTTCCAGCTAAATTGGTTGAGAAAATTTTCACTGAACTGAAATTGTTGTAATCAACTTGTTCAGGTGTTTCTATTTTCAACAACAAGCTTTCATACGAAACCGAAACATGGGTTTCACCACTTCGAGTTTCGCCGTTCAAATCGGTTACATCTGCATAAATGGTGTAATCAAAAACAGGTTTAGTTTGTGCATCAATACTTTCATCAGCAATGGCTTTAAAATCAATGTCAAACGAGCCATCTGCTTTGGTAACAGCCGTTCCATGTGTGATTTCCATATTCGGACTTGATGGTTGACCCCATCTGTAAAAGCACCAATAATAAGGGAAACGAGCATTGCGTTCCACTCGATATTTTACCGTTGCCCTATCAATATTATTTCCTGCAAATGCTTTGGCTAAACCTTTTATTTTTACAATGTCATTTAATTTATAGGTCCCTTTTATGGTGTCAAAAGTGACTTCAAATTTTGGTCGTTTATATTCTTCAATATTGAAAGAAGTTTGCCCACTTTCAGCAACAATTTCAAATTGACCTGTCAATAAACCTTCTGGTGCAGTGAATGTTCCTGTGAAAGAACCAAATTCATTCGTAGTTAATTCAATCGTTTTAACGCCTTGATTATTGGCATCTTTTAAGGTAACAGATGTATTTCTATCTTTTAAAACTTCATACGTTTTGGTTTCGCCTTTTGTTTTTTGCATCACCGAAATGCCTTTAAAATATATGGTTTGACCAGGTCGGTAAATACTTCTATCGGTAAATAAAAAAGTTCTCACATAATCATTGTCAGGTTGTTTATAATATTCATTGATGTATGCAATATCTTCTAAAAATAAAATGTCATCCCCTTTAATTAATTCCAACGCATAGCCACCTTCATGTGGATTTGTGCGTTGTATTTTTGCAAATCCATCTTTGTTTGTTGTAAATGTTGGACCTTGTTTTGCTTTATATTTTCTGCTTTCATAATCGTAATTATTGAGCCATGTTTTGATGGTTACATTTTCAATAGGTTCACCTGTTGTTCTATTCACCACATAAATACCTGTGCCATCTTTATCTTGTTCTGTCATTTGCACATTGGCTAAATTGGACACTCTTAAAAATGCAGTTGCATAATATTTTTTGTATTCAAAATTGGCATCTTCTGAAACGATTAATGCATAGGTTCCTATGGGCAATGCTTCAATTTTAATTTCAGTACTATGACCTTTGTAGTCATTATTTCCTGGCAAATTCACTGACCAATTTTTGATTCCTTTTCTACTGGCAATCACTTGATAATCGTTGTTGTAATCATAAGTTTTGTCTTTCATTTCTTGCATAGAAACAGACACTACTTTACAATACAAGGTTTTTACTTCTTTATAAAAAATCTTTGCCAAAGATGGTTGATTTGGCACAATTACTTTCTCAACATTAATGCCAAGACTGCGTTGTTCAATTTGTTGTAAAATAGACTCAGCCCTTGATGAAGCTTCTGTTTTAGGAAATTTTTCTATAACCGCATCACATATTTTTTTTGCTTCTACATAATTAATTTTATCTTCATTTATGCTTGAATTCAAATAGCCCATTCTGCCTACATGTTGACCACCTTGTGTAAAAGTTTCGGCATATAATACATTTGCTAAGGCGGCTTGTTCATTGGTAGGATAAGCAGTGGCAATGTATTTTAGTGCATTTTTATACAACTCATTTTTGTTTTGTAAAATACTTTTGTCATTCACAAATTGAAGTCGAGCAATGTCAGCATCTATCAAAGCACTTGGATCTGCATCCGTTGAATGAAACGCTAAGACATTTTGATACAATTTTAAAACTGTAAACTTTTGAGAGGTGATATCACTTGTTTTAAAATTTGAGTTGAGGAAAGTGCTTGCAGGAGCAAAAGCATTTTCATCATTAATTTCAAATGCATACGCAGGTTTTGTCAATTCGTTTTCTTCGTTAGCAAAATAATCAATGGCACGATGCACTAAAAAATCATACAAAGTAGCGCGGAGTTTTTCTGTATTTTTTCCTTTATCTAAAATAAGATTTAAATTTTTTAATAAAAACATTTTGGATGAAGATGATTCAGCTAAAGATGCCATATAATTTTTGTACGCTTCATTGTAAAAATCATCTGCTGACCATGTAGAGATGTCAGATGTCAGATGTTGGATGTCAGTTTTATTTGTTGCTCCTGTCATCTGACTTCCGTCATCTGACTTCACTGAAGTTCTATCTAAAATTTTCCAACGATTTTCTTGATAATATGTCCAATACAAATCGCCTAACATCGAATGTAAAA
>CANHNT010000146.1 GCA_947461985.1 Bacteroidota bacterium
AAAAAGTAACTCTTGCTTTAATATTTGGAGAACGTAATAAATATCCTGCTTCCATGCTGTTTACTTTTTCTGCTACAGGATTAGAGATTACAGAATTTCTTGTTCTTGCGGATACAATTACATTATCTACAAATGGAGCCCTTGTTCCAGTAGAACCATTGATGTATAAATAATTACGACCATTTAATTTATACGTAAATCCTCCTTTAGCTCTTCCAACTAAGAAATTGATTTTTTTAGAATCTCCTAAAGAGTTATCCGCATACAACCCATTTTGGTAATTTCCTGTTCTGTAAAAATTATTATACCCCATTTCACCAGCTACAAAGAAATCAAATTTGTTGTAATTGAAAACTCCTTGTACAAATAAGTTTGCTTTCTGAAAGTGAATGTTATAATTGTACCCATATTTATCGCCTTCTTTTACAATAGATGATTTTGCATTCAAATCATTTTGATCAAAACCTCCACCTGTTCCAAAAGTACGAGAAGCAAATTGATTGATATTTTCCCAATATTCACCTCCCATTAAATCAGCAACGCGTTGAAAATTATGATTATTTTGATTTTGATAACTTAACCCTGCATGAAAAATAGCATGATTAGAAATAACTGTTTGTAAATTAATATTGGCATTTAATTTTTTAGATGCTTCTACATTTTCGTTTACAATATAAACCGAACGTTTATAACCACCAATTACATTATTTCTGTTGGCTTCATACAAATCATCCCATTTAATTTGCAACTCATTAGGATTTGCTAATAAGAAATCTTTTCTTTCGTTAATTTCATTAGTAGAATCTAAGTAGCTAGGTAATTTTTGATAATAATCAGGTCTTGGGTCTTTTGCATTAAACCAATCAATACCAGTTTGAACAGTTTCTCCAAATTGGTAAGAAACAGCAGAGTTTAAGGTTGTTTTGCTATCTATTTTATAATCATGCGATAATATTAAAAGGGGTTGATGCGTTTTTAAAATTCTCGAATTTCTTACTTTTCCATTTTGATAACCCCAGTTTGGATTATAATAATTGGTTCCAGCAATATCTAAAACTTCTTGCGTAGCTGGCCCATTTTTACCTCTTCTTATAGGTGCTCCTACTGCCATCAAACTGAACCCATGTTTTTTAAATCTTTTTTCAATCGCAGCAAAATATCCATACGCATCATAAAACGTTCCTGCAACAGGTCCTTCATTTGCCCATCTTTTTGAGAATGATAACGAGTAAGCCCAACCTTTTTTACTCAATCCCGAATTGTGCGTCAACATAATTCTGTTTCTGTATGAACGATTAGTTGCAGTATAGGTGAAACGAGTTCCTTTACGTTGGTTCGATGCAGAAGCATCTAAATTGGTATTTTGTCCAAGACCACCAAAGTTTACCTCATTGGGCGCTAAACCTAATGTTTGACTTCTCCCTCTGAAAACATCATTTAAACCACTCCATGAGTTGAAAAAAACACCTCCTTCTTCTAAATCATTCATTGGAACGCCATTTAAAAACAACATGTTATTGTCGTTTTCATACCCTCTTGGACGGAAAAAATATTGCCCCCAACCAAAAGTAGCTGCCGATAAATAGGGATCTCTTGAAGAATTTAATACACTTGAAACACTTTGTCCTGCCGAGCTTGCTGTATTATCATCATCAGTTCCAGCATCTTCAACATTCACAGCCGAATTATCTCCTTGATAAGTATCACTTGCAGCTTCCTTAGATTTTATTTCAACAATTTCTACCTCATTTACTGAATTAGAAACGGTAACAGAAATCGTTACATCTTCTACACCTTCAGCAGAAATAATCATATCATATGTTCCAAATGGCACTTTACTAAATAAATAGTCTCCGTTCGCACTGGTAATGGTGGCAATTTTTACTTTGGGTAACGTTACTGTTACATCGTAATAAGGAGATTTACTTCCTTCGTGAATTATTTTACCTTTAATAATACCTGTTTGAGCAAACAAACTTGACGCTATCAAAACAAATAGCAGTGTTAAAATTTTATGCATAATTAGTTAAACTATTCACAAATGTATAATTTTTAATCAAATGAACAATTAATTAGATGTTATGGAAATATTATACTGTGGAAAACAATTTTTTTAAGGAGAATAAATCATACCTACAATTAGTTGGTTTCGATTTATATTTGTTCACTTTTCAATGATAAATAGATAAGAATGAATAAAATATTAGTAGCTAATAGAGGTGAAATTGCATTGCGTATTATGCGTACTGCAAAAAAAATGGGGATAAAAACTGTAGCTGTTTACAGCGAAGCGGATGTTAATATGCCTTTTGTGAAATTTGCTGATGAAGCCTATTTAATAGGTCCAGCACCTTCTGCTCAATCTTATTTATTAGCGAATAAAATTATAGAGGTAGCTAAGTTGTCTGGTGCTGATGCCATTCATCCTGGTTATGGCTTTTTAAGTGAAAATGCATCGTTTAGTAATTTATGCAAAGAAAATGGCATTATTTTTATAGGGCCCACTGCTTCTTCTATTGAAACGATGGGAAGTAAAATTGCTGCCAAACAAGCGGCTACTAAATTTGGTGTTCCCATGGTGCCTGGTACCGACAAACCTATTTTAAGTGTTGCTGAGGCGCATGAAATTGCATTAAAAACAGGATTCCCTTTATTGATTAAAGCCAGTGCTGGTGGGGGTGGTAAAGGAATGCGCTTAGTGAATAATGAATCGGAATTAGAAGAACAATTGCATTCTGCAAAAAGTGAAGCCTTGAATTCATTTAGTGACGACAGTGTTTTTATTGAAAAATATGTCGGTTCGCCAAAGCATATCGAAATTCAAGTATTGGCTGATACGCATGGAAATTGTGTTTATTTATTTGAACGAGAATGTTCTATTCAACGTCGACATCAAAAATTAGTGGAGGAAGCCCCTTCCTCTTGTCTTACGCCAGAAGTTAGAAAAGCGATGGGCGAAAGTGCCGTAAATGTGGCTAAAGCTTGCGATTATCATGGAGCAGGAACGGTAGAATTTTTGGTTGATAACGATTTGAATTTTTATTTTTTAGAAATGAATACTCGTTTGCAGGTAGAGCATTGTGTTACTGAAATGATAACTAACATTGACTTAGTTGAACAACAAATACTGGTTGCCAATGGAGAAAAATTATCATTTACACAAGCTGATTTAAAAATAAATGGCCATGCTATTGAATTGCGAATTTGTGCCGAAGATCCATTAAATAATTTCATGCCGGATACTGGAAGTTTGACCATTTACAAACGCCCAACAGGTGAACATATTAGAGTTGATGATGGGTATGATGAAGGAATGGATATTCCTATTTATTATGATCCAATGATAGGAAAATTAGTAGCTTGGGGCGAAGACAGAAATACGTCCATTGCTAACTTAACACAAGCAATTAAAGATTTTAGAATTAATGGGATAGAAACAACCCTGCCTTTTGGTATTTGGGCAATTAATCATGAAGCCTTTGTAGCAGGAAAATTTGATACGCATTTTATTGCCAATTATTTTCAACCTGCATTGCTTTTAAATTTTACGGAAGAAGAAAAAGAAATGGCGGCAATAATGGCTACCACCATATTTGTAGAGGAGCAAAAAATTGCCGAACCTCTCAAACACTTGGCTTCAAATTGGAAAATGCGTAAAAATTTACGATAATAAAATCAATAAAATTTAGTTATATATAAAATTTGTTTATCTTTATCCATTGAATAATAATAAAATGAAAAAACTTGTTTATTTAGCGTTGGTATTAATGATTGGGAGTATCGCAATTAGTTCTTGTAGAAAATATGAAGAAGGCCCAAATATTAGTTTAAGAAGTAAAGAAGCTCGAATAGCGAATAATTGGAGAATTGAAAGTGCACAATTAAATGGAGTAAACGTATCGGCTGATCCGTATTACACCAAACAAAAACACTTTTTTTACAGAAACAAAAGCTATATCAATACCATTATTAATTCTTCAACGTTAGAAGCTACCAATTTAACGGGTGATTGGAAATTGTTTGATAACGATTCTAAAATAGCCATAACAACTAAAAATTTCTCTGGAAACATTGATAGCACTGTTGAATACAATATTGTAAAATTATACAACAAACAATTTTGGATTCGTAGAACAGATAATACCTTGGAATTACATTTCATCCCCACAGAATAATTTTTTTGTAGCCCTGTGAGAAAGTCTATTCAATCTTTCATCGAATATTTTCATTTCGATTTTTTAAAATTTATCCCTTCACAAACATTTAAATACATGGTTTGTGGTGGCAGTATAGTGGTAATTGATACATTTATATTCAATTTTTTAAACTATTTTATATTTAAAGAAAATGATGTGCTATTATTCGGCCACTTGTTTAAACCACATACTATTTCTCAAATTATTTCTTTTTCAATAAGCTTTCCATTAGGCTTTATTTTCAACAGATATATTGTATTTACTGAAAGTCAATTAAGAGGAAGAATACAACTCTTTAGATATGGCCTAACCGCTTTAGCCAGTTTTGTATTAAGTGTTTTTTTAATCAAATTATTTTTCGATATATTCCATATCAATGCATTTGTTTCCAAAAACATAACCACTATTTTAGTCATTGCTTTTAGTTATTTTGCTCAGCAATATTTTTCATTTAAAGTGAAAGGAAAAAAATCATTTAATTAAATTTTGAAAGTTACTATTTTAGGAAATAATTCGGCTTTGCCAGCGTATGGTCGGTATCCTACAGCACAAGTAGTAGAAATTAACGAACAACTCTTTTTAATGGATTGTGGCGAAGGTTGCCAAATGCGCATGCAACAATTTAAAATAAAGTCCGATAGAATCAATCATATCTTTATCAGTCATGTACATGGCGATCATTATTTAGGTTTAGTAGGCTTAATTAGTTCAATGTCGTTGAAAGGACGTGAAAGAGATTTGTATTTATTTTGTCCAAAAGAAATTAAAAAAATCATAGAATTGCAATTGCCTTTTGCATTAAGTTATACCATTCATTATCATTTTTTAGAAGATGGAAAAGCGGAGACATTAGTGGATGAGGAAAAATTTCAAATCGATTGTTTTCCTGTTTATCACAGTGTGCCAACGCATGGTTTTAAATTTACAGAAAAAAAACGCAAACGAGTTTTGGTTCCTAATAATTTAAGAGATTACGAAATTCCCAAATATTTTTACAAGCGACTAACAGATGGTGAAGACTATACCTACTCAAATGGTGAAGTTATTAAAAATGAATGGGTAACAAAAGCTGGCTTACCACAAAAAGTATATTGTTTTGGTGCAGATACTCGTTTTGCGCCCGAAATCATTTCTGCTATTAGCCATTGTGATTTATTGTATCATGAAACAACGTAT
>CANHNT010000147.1 GCA_947461985.1 Bacteroidota bacterium
CCGATCTGTAGCCGCCGTCTTATTATAAATCCTCAACAGCAATGTTGGGGATTTTTTTGTTTATAATTTTAAATTTTTATTGTCCCATTTTTGAATTACTACTTAAGTAGCAAATGGTATTTTGTATTTTTTAGCAGGTGCTAAATATAAAAATCATAATCGGCGCTTTATGATTTTAAAGAATTAACTTGTTTATGAGTTATTTAGATACTTATTTGAAATTCGTTTTATGATTATTTAAATAGGAATCTTCTCATCTGATTGTTGTTGAATAAAGTGGTTTTTTAATTATTTTTAGTTGATATTATTATTATACAGAAAAAAATATTCTTTTTTTGACAAACATAAGTCAAGTAATATTTTTGATATATATATTGAATTAAAGGATGAAATGTTGGTTGACATCTTTTATAACTAAATATAAATTGATTTTGATGAAGCTTAGTTTGCACTATTTTTTTTAATTTATTAAGTGTGATGGTACTAAATTATTATTGATAATTTAATTATAAGCTATGCTTTGAGTATTTAATATCAATATATTTAATACTTTTGTTCACTCTAAAAAAATAATATGAATATCGTTAAAGAAAAAGTTTTGGTAATTGGTGCTTGTGGCCAGATTGGTGTAGAATTGACCACTGAATTGAGGAGATTGTATGGTGCAAATAATGTGGTTGCAAGTGATTTAAGAGATGAACATGAATTGTTAAAAGGGACAGGTCCTTATGTGAGTTGTGATGTGATGAATAAAGAGATGTTGCACGTATTGATTATTCGACATAATATTACGCAGGTTTATTTATTAGCGGCTATTCTTTCAGCAACGGGCGAAAAAAATCCTGCTTTGGCTTGGCATATTAATATGCAAAGCTTATTGAACGTTTTAGAAATTGCGAAGGAAGAGAAGTTGACAAAAATTTATTGGCCTAGTTCTATCGCTGTTTTTGGAGCGACATCGCCAAGGCAGAATACTCCTCAACATACTATTATTGAACCTACTACTATTTACGGAATTAGTAAATATGCTGGTGAACGTTGGTGTGAGTATTACCATAAAAACTATGGCGTAGATGTGCGCAGCCTTCGTTATCCAGGTTTAATAAGTTATAAATCTGCTCCTGGAGGTGGTACTACAGATTATGCTGTTGAAATTTATCATGAGGCTTTGAGAGATAAAGATTATGAATGTTTTTTAAATGAGGATACTTATTTGCCTATGATGTACATGCCTGATGCTATTCGTGCAACGATTGAATTAATGGAGGCTCCAATAGAAAATATTAAAATAAGAAGTTCGTATAATTTGAGTGCGATGAGTTTTTCGCCTAAAGAAATTAGCGCGTCTATTATTAAACATATTCCAGATTTTAAAATGACCTATAAGGAAGATTTTAGACAACAAATTGCTAATAGTTGGCCTCAAAGCATTGATGATTCTGGAGCGCAACAAGACTGGGGCTGGAAGCCTGAATATGATTTGGAAGCTATGACATTGGATATGTTGGATAATTTAAAAGCGCAATATAATCATCCATGTTAGAAGATAAAGTGTGGCAAAAATCAGCCAAAGAAAATCAAAAAAAATATACCCAATTTTTAAAACGCTGTGACCAACGGAAAGTAATTAAACTTTTGCCAGAGTTACATGATGAAGTATTTTCAAAAATAAACTGTTTAGATTGTGGAAACTGTTGCAAAAATCATTCACCTCGTTTTAAACAGCCAGATATAAAACGAATTTCAAAATATTTGGGAATGAAAGAGGGTGATTTTATTCAAAAATATTTACGATTAGATGAAGAAAATGATTTTGTAAATAAAGCACAACCCTGTCAGTTTTTGCAAGCAGATAATACATGTGAAATTTATGATATGCGTCCAAGTGATTGTGCACGTTATCCTTATACAGATGAAGATGTATTATTGAAAAGGCCTGCATTGACTTTGAAAAATGCGGAAGTTTGTCCTGCTGTTTTCACTATTTTAGAAGAATTAACAAAAATTAGTTAATTTTAATAAAAAAATCAAATGGCTTCAATTAAAAATATCGGCATCATGACTTCAGGTGGAGATTCTCCTGGTATGAATGCTGCAATTCGCGCTATTGTAAGAACTGCTTTTTCGCATAACATGGTTCCCTTTGGAATTATGAGGGGATACCAAGGAATGATAGAAGGGAATATTAAAGAATTACAAACAACCGATGTTTCAAATATTATTCAACGAGGTGGTACTATTTTGAAAACTGCACGTAGCAAAGATTTTATGACCGAAGAGGGAATGAAAAAAGCGTATGAAAATATTAAATCACATCATATTGATGCCCTTGTATTAATTGGTGGAGATGGTACGATGAGAGGTGCAGTTGCTTTTTTTGAAAAATATAATATTCCAGCTATTGGTTTACCAGGCACAATAGATAATGATTTAAATGGTACGGATTTTACAATTGGTTTTGATACTGCTGTTAACACTGCGGTTGGTGCGATTGATAAGATAAGAGATACTGCTGAAGCACATAATAGACTTTTTATTGTAGAAGTTATGGGTCGTGATGCCGGATACATTGCTTTACACAGTGGTATTGCTTGTGGTGCAGAAAGTATTTTAATCCCTGAGCAGAAAGAATCGATTGATATGTTAATTGAGAATATTAAAAATGATCAACGAAGAAAAAAATTGACGAACATTATTGTAGTAGCAGAAGGCGATGAATTTGGTGGTGCGCAAGAACTAAGTAACAAGTTAAAAGATGAGTTGCCTTGGATAGATTATAGAGTAACTATTTTAGGTCACATTCAACGAGGGGGAAGCCCAAGTTGTGCGGATCGTATTTTGTCGAGCAGATTAGGCTATGCAGCAGTTGAAGCTTTGGTAGCAAATCGCTCACAAGAAATGGTCGGTATAATAAACGATAAAATAGAATTTACGCCTTTTCATAATTGTATAAAATCACATAAACCGATGTCCCAAGATTTGTTAACCATGATTAATGTTTTAGCAAAGTAGTAGTCATTTTAAATAAAATAAAACGCGTACTTTTACGTTTTAACAAACATGAAAAAAATATTTTTTTTATTGATTTTATTTGCATGCTTTCAAGTAGATGCGCAGGTATTTTTTCGAAAATCTGAATTTGGAATTAGTGGAGGAGGCTCAAATTATTTTGGCGATTTAAATCCTGAAGTCAAGTTTAATTCGGCTGGTTACAGTGGCAGTCTTTATTATAAATATAATATTACAAAATATATTGCGTTAAAACTAAACTCAACTTATGCGCATATTGCAGGAGATGATAAAAATTCACGTAATCCCTATCAATTAGAAAGGAATTTAAACTTTCAAAATAATATTTTTGAAATCACATTTGGAACTGAATTTCATTTTTTTGAATATAAAGTGGGCGATTTTGAACATCGATTTACTCCCTATATGACCTTAGGAATTGGTATGTTTTGGTATAATCCTTACACCACTCTAGAAGGTAAAAATTATTTTTTAAGACCATTGGGTACAGAGGGACAAAATTATGAATCCTATAAAGGTAGAAGATATACAGATCGTACAACTTGCTTTCCATTAGGCTTAGGATTTAAATATTGGGTTGCAAAAGGAATTACGTTAAACGTGGAAATTACGAATAGACTCACCACTACCGATTATATTGATGATGTTAGCACCACTTATGTTGGCATTGATAAGTTTCAAGATAATCAGCCAACACCTTATCCTATTCCTGCCGCTATTTTACAAGACAGAAGTTTAAACCACTTAGGCAACGTTGGTAAGCAGAGGGGAATTAGTACTACTACAGATCAATATATGACGATGCAAATTGGGTTTTCGTTTAGATTGCCAACTTATCGTTGTCCAGATGATTTTTAAAATTTCGGACAATAATTTTTGCATTTACTTGGCATCGGTGCCAATGATAATACTTCTTTTTTAAAATGGTTTTTAGTTAATGAAACTTATTTTTTAATCATTGGTTATTTTATCAATGCGAATTGTTTCAATATTTATCCTTCTACATTAAACATTCAACATTCTTTTTATTACTTTTGCGCTCTAAAATAGTTTATTTATGAGTATTATTACACATGTACATGCAAGACAAATATTAGATTCAAGAGGAAATCCTACGGTAGAAGCAGAAGTGTTTACGGATGAAGGCGCAATGGGTAGAGCTGCTGTTCCATCTGGTGCTAGCACTGGAATTCATGAAGCTGCAGAATTGCGTGATGGGGATAAAAAACAATATCTTGGTAAAGGTGTTTTGAAAGCGGTAAAAAATGTAAATACACTCATTCATAATGCATTAATTGGTTTGGATGTTACAGACCAAACGGTTATTGACCAAACCATGATTGATTTGGATAAAACACCTAATAAAAGCAAACTTGGTGCAAATGCTATTTTAGCAGTGAGTATGGCTGCTGCCAAAGCGGCTGCTGAAGAAAGTGGTTTAAGTTTGTATCGTTATATAGGAGGTACTAATGCGAAAACATTGCCCGTTCCAATGATGAATATTTTAAACGGTGGAGCACATGCAGATAATAAAATAGATTTTCAAGAATTTATGGTAATGCCTGTTGGCGCAAAATCATTTAGCGAAGGCTTGCGTTGGGGTACAGAAATTTTTCATACCTTGAAAACGGTGTTAAAGAAAAAAGGATACTCTACTAACGTGGGTGACGAAGGTGGTTTTGCACCCGATATTCAAAGTAATGAAGAAGCCATGGAAACCGTTTTAACTGCTATTCAACAAGCTGGATTTAAAACGGGTTCTCAAATAATGATTGCAATGGATGCTGCAAACAGTGAGTTGTGGGATGCAAAAGGAAAATGTTATGTTTTCAAAAAATCATCTGGCAAAAAAATGAAGAGTGAAGAATTAGTTAAATTTTGGGAAAATTGGTGTCGTCAATATCCAATAGCATCAATAGAAGATGGTTTGGCTGAAGACGATTGGAAAGGTTGGAAAATGTTGACAGAAGCTGTTGGAAGCAAAGTTCAACTAGTAGGTGATGATTTATTTGTAACCAACGTAAATCGTTTAGAAAGAGGAATTAATGAAAATATTGCCAATGGATTGTTGGTAAAAGTAAATCAAATAGGCACATTAAGCGAAACTATAGATGCGGTTACAATGGCTCAACATGCAGGTTATAATACCATTATGAGTCATCGCAGTGGAGAAACAGAAGATGCGACCATTGCTGATTTAGCAGTTGCTTTAAATTGTGGTCAAATCAAAACTGGCTCTGCTTCTCGTTCAGATCGAATGGCAAAATACAATCAACTCATTCGTATTGAAGAAGAGCTTGGAGCAAGTGCAATTTATTTAGGCAATAAATTA
>CANHNT010000148.1 GCA_947461985.1 Bacteroidota bacterium
CATACCATAAGCCGAATTAAAACGTTGGTTATAAAACTTCATCGCATTATCTAAATTGATATTAGCAAAATCTTTTGCTTCAGGAATTTCTTTACTTCTTGGATGGTTGCTGAACATAAATTTATTTAATGTATCACCATAAAAACTTTGAGGATCAGATTTCATTTGAGCACTCATTTGCATTTGTCTGTTTTTAAATGACTCAAAAGAAATTTCATCTTTGCGTGCAGCAGTAGATTTTAAATACAATAGTTGCATCGCTGTTTCAAAATCTTTGTTTGATGATTTTCCACTCACTATTTCAGAGTTAATGTCTACAATCGTATTAACTGTTGCATTTTTACCTGTCATAAATTTTTGCAAATCAGTGTTTGAAAACTGACCATACCCCATTTCATCAACTACATTATTGCTATAATCTGCACTTTGAAAATCGGCCCCTTCATACAATGAAGCACCTCCGAATCGATATCCAGAAAACAAAACTTCATCATTTTTAAAATCTGTTTTTTTAAATGTAACGGTTGCATAATTATCTAAAAACCAAGTAGTTGTTCCAGTTTTCTCATCTTTTACTTCTTTTATTATTTTACCTGGAGTCGGTTCTTTTTCCAATAATTTTTTTGGCAACTCTTTTTCAGTATAAGCAACTGATTTTATTTTTAAACTAGCATCAACATAACCCATTAATTCTTTATCGGTAGTTAATTTATCGGCAGTTTTGGTTGTCACTAACGCAAAATAGGTTTTATCAATATTAATATCTTCTTTGTATTTATTGACATCAGCCAACGAAATTTTTGCTAAGTTTGTTTTCAATAAATTATATTCCCACTCAATGCCTGGTATTGGTTCATTGGTTAAAAAGTGTCTCACCAATTCATCAACTCTTGTTTTTGATTCTGTTTTGTCTCTTTCGTTGTATGTTTTTTCATACCCAGCCATCAACTCTGCTTTTGCTCTTTCTAATTCGGCAGCTGTAAATCCAAATTGTTTTACTTTTAAAGCCTCTGTAACCAATGCTTCTGTAGCTTCTTTAACTTTATCATTTCCAGCAATGGCAAACAATTGGAAACTTTCCCAACCTCTAGCCCATCCGCCTTCAATTCCTCCTCCACCAAAAATAAACGGTGGTGTTGCCGAATTTTTCAATTCTTCATAACGACTACCCAACATTGAATTAAATAATCCTTTATTAATATCATTCATGTACTCAGCTTTAGTAGTGGCCGTTTTACCTTTTTTACTGTTCCCAATAATCTGAATCATAGTATAAGGCATTTCTGGGTCGCTTAAAACCATTGCTTTATTGCTTGTTCTTACTGGTAAATCATAAAACTCAGGTCTTGGTCTTGCATTCGTAGGATTTTTAAATCCACTAAATTTAGCAATAATTAATTTTTCTGCTTCTGCAGGATCAATGTCACCGACTACGCAAACGGCTTGTAAATTTGGTCGGTACCAATCTTTATGGAAACGCTTAATTACATCATGTTTAAAATTTTTCAATAATTCATCATCGCCAATTGGTAAACGTTTAGCATATCGAGAGCCATTTAAATATTCAGGCAACCATTTTTGCATCATTCGATCATCAGCGCCTTTGCCCATTCTACTTTCTTCCAATACCACATTCCGTTCTTTATCAATTTCTTCATTTTCTAACAAGGCAGCACCGCTCCAGTCTGCAATAATTTGAAAACCTTTGTCAATTTTGTCTTTATCATCTGCCGGAATAGGCAAAATGTAAACCGTTTCATCGAAACTAGTATATGCATTTAAATCGGCACCAAAATCAACACCAATGCTTTGTAAATAATGAACGACTTCATTTTTGGGAAAGTTTTTCAATCCGTTAAAATTCATGTGTTCCATTAAATGCGCCAATCCTAATTGGTCGTCGTCTTCTTGAATAGAACCTGCATTGGTTACGATTCGTAACTCAATTTTCTTTTCTGGTTTTTTGTTTTGAATAATGTAGTACTTCAAACCATTCGGCAATTGACCAACTTTTACTTTTTTGTCGATTGGAATTTTTTCATTTTGTGCATTTACTAAAAATGGCAAACAAACACACAGGATTGCTAAGAGGTTTTTTAATGATTTCATGTTTTTTATATTTAGAAATTAAAAGTAATGAATCAATTATAAATTATCAATTATTAATTGCCAAACATTAAAGAAAAAAGCTAGCATTTTACTAAAAACTCAATATACTTTTCTTTCCAACCCTTCCAAAGAGGCGCTGTTCCTAAAGAGAAATTATGCCAAATGGTAATTAAATTGCCATTTACTTTTTTTACCACAGCAGCATAATGAAGCATTTCTTCCAATGCTTGTTCAGCTGTGTTTTTTTGTTCATAAAACGAATTGCATTCCATATAACAAAATGGATGCAACGTTAAATCGCTAACTTCATTTTTTTCAACATCAAACCATTTAAATGAACGGGACGTGCTGGCCCTGAAACCATTGATGCTGCCATATCCCATTGAGTAATCTTCGGTGATGCCTACGTTAATCAAGTTTCTAAATGTTTCTGGCAATGTGAAACGAATGTAATGTTGCCGACTTTTTTTAACCTTTTTTAAAAGAAATACTTCTTCTTGTAAAATATCAATTCTTTCGTGGCTTTTCCACGATGGATGAATCCCAATTTCGTATTTTGAATGAATAGTTGAAATTAATTCTTTCATTAATGAGGAATGATTGTCTATATTTTTATCGTACTCACTGCCTTCTGAAAGCAAGAAAAAATAAATAGGCTTCAATGAAAACTGTTGATGAATTTCATCTAAAAATTCGAAACTGTCATAAGGATCCTTCTCGTTTGCAAACAATACGTTCAATCTAAAAGAGATGTTTCTAAAATTGAATTTTACAAAGTCTTTCAGTGTTCCTGCAATATTCCTTACAATTCCTTTTCCTTTAAAACTGTATGCGATGTCGATATCATAGGTAGGTAACAGTTGAAATTTATTTTCTTTAAATTGTACTGATTGATTTTTAACTAAAATATTTTTTTTCAGTTCTTCAATCCACAAATCAATTAAAGGAAGGTTCAAAAAATTATTTTGAAAAGCAATGCTTTGCGCATGAGGAAATCGAAAATACATATCGGGTTCATAGGGTAAATATTCTTCATATCTACTCAATAAATAAAAAACAGCCGCGAATAAATCAAATGGAATTTCGGTTTCATTTGTTTGAAAAAAAACGGTTAGTTCGTTCCATTGCGTAAAATAAATTTCTTTTTCTACAATTTCTGTTTCAAACAAAAAACCAGTAGAACCGATGTGCAAATCGCTTTTTAAATTTTTATGAGAATAATTAATTCGAAAATACGAAGACGCTAAAAAATCGGTTTCAGAGGCAGTGAGTTCATATTCAACTCCTAAAACTTCATTAAATATAAAATCTAAAACATACGTTAGTCGATTTGAAGTGAAAGCAGCATATAGTATAAATTTGTTCAAAAATTATTTTTTTAAGAATTGTATTTTAATATCAACGTCTATGTGTTCATCATTTAAAATTCAACGCACCAAATTATTTCTTGTCCTTCCACATATCTCTAAACGACTTATGAAACTCAAGTCCATCCCGTCTTTTGCCCCAACTGTTTTTAAATAGAATAGAAACAATTTTAGTTTTCATACCAGCACCAGCTAAATCAACCATACTTCTATTGGTCATTGCCAATTTCCACATTTTCCAAGCGGTGTTTTCAGAAAAATCAGTATCATGTTTTTTAACTGCCAATGTTCTGTTGTAATGTAACATTCCGTGAATATTAATTTTTAACGGACAAACTTCGGTACAATTACCACATAATGTAGATGCATAACTCAAATGTTTAAATTCCTCAAAATCTTTTAAATGTGGGGTAATCACCGAACCAATGGGACCACTGTACGTAGCTCCATAAGTATGGCCTCCAATATTTTTATACACAGGACAAGCATTTAAACAAGACCCACAGCGAATGCAATACATACTTTCTCTCACATTCGGATCTTTCATTAAATTGGTTCTGCCATTGTCCAAAAGAATAACATACATTTCTTCAGGTCCATCCACTTCATGTGCTTTTTTAGGTCCAGTAAAAATTGAATTATAAACCGTCACATTTTGACCTGTGCCATAGGTAGCCAATAAAGGCCAAAATAAATTTAAATCATCCATCGAAGGAATCATTTTTTCGATACCCACAATAGCTATATGTACTTTTGGAAACGCAGTAGTTAAACGACCATTGCCTTCATTTTCAGTCACACAAACACCACCCACATCTGCTAATAAAAAATTGCCACCCGTCACCCCTACTCCAGCGCTTGTATATTTTACACGCAAATTATTTCTTGCGACCAACGTAATTTCATTGGGTGTTAAATTGGGTTCTGTACCTAATTTTTCATGAAAAACCCGAGCACAATCTTCTTTACTTTTGTGCATCGCTGGCGTTACAATGTGATACGGAGTTTCGCCATCAAGTTGTTGAATGTATTCACCCAAATCGGTTTCCACACTTTCAATGTCATTTTTTTCTAAAAAAGCATTCAAATGAATTTCTTCCGTCACCATGCTTTTGCTTTTCACTACCTGTGTAGCGCCATGTTGTTTGCAAATATCTAAAACGGCTTGGTTTGCTTCTTCAGCATCTTGAGCCCAAATAACTTTACCTCCATTTTTGGTAAAATTTTGTTCAAATTGAACCAAATATTTATCTAAATTTTCAATGGTTTTCCATTTAATGTTTTTTGCTTTTTCTCGAGCAAAATCCAAATTAGCAAATTGTTTTTTACCTTTAATGACTACTTCATTATACTTACCAATGTTAAACGACAATTTGCGTTTATGTTCGGCGTCCATTGCCTTAATTTCACTTTTAGCTAAAAACGCTTGCTTTAAATCAACTGCACTCATGGTGGTAAAATTTTATCCTGCAAATATAGTTGTGCATTGCTGGTTTTTTAATAGTAAGTTTTTATTTTTTTTATGACTTCGATTAGTTTAACAACAGGAAGTTTTTAAATTGAAGGCAAACCCATCCAAGAATATACAAACTACGTGGGAAATAAAGCAAATTAGAGCAGTGTACAAAAAGTTAGAAGCGAAGGCTATAAATAGAAACTATTTAAAACCTTAAAATATTAGTTAGAAAAAAATTTAAAGTAATTACATCATATTAGTTTCTACATATATATAATTAATTGACATTCAATTTTTTAAAATTTAAAAATAAATTAGAAATTAAATCGACGTTATTGCATTTTGTTTTAAAATTATTCTATTTTTAGCCCACAATAGCTTTTGAAAA
>CANHNT010000149.1 GCA_947461985.1 Bacteroidota bacterium
ACGAATAGCAGGTTACCAATAAATCGCCTAAATAGGCACTCGTATTGTAATGATGTTGCATTTGGGTGCTTATCACATTCATAAACTGTTGTAGCTCCGAAAAACAATTGGTGATGTATACGCTTAAAAAATTATCGCCATAATCTAAACCATGCGCAATTCCTGCTCCAAGGGCATAAATGTTTTTCAACACAGATGAATATTGAACCCCATAAATATCGTTGCTGACCACTGTTCTCAAATTTTTGTTGTCGAAAAATTGGGAAATTTCGTTCGCTAACTCTTCGTTGGAGGAAGCAAAAGTTAAATACGATAATTTTTCTGCTGCCACTTCTTCGGCATGACAAGGACCTGAGATACAACAATAATCATTCAATTTTACATCAAATTGATCTGCTAAATACTCATTTACCAACTGATTTTTGTTGGGAATAATTCCTTTTACGGCTGACACAATTGTTTTTCCTTCAAAAATGGTAGTAGGCAATTCAGAAAACATATCTACAATAAAAGCCGATGGAATGCCTAATAAAATAATATCTCCTTGTTGAATGGCTTCTGAAATAGAATGAAATAGGTTTAATTGCGTCGTTTTATACTTCACAATGCTTAAATAGTGTGGATTATGCCCTGTTTCTTTAATTTTTTCGATTGCTTTTTCACTTCGCATCCACCAATTAATCGTATGCCCATTATCAGTCAATATTTTCACCAATGCCGAACTCCAACTTCCATTTCCTATTACTGTTATTCGCTTTTTCAATACAACTTGTGTTTTATAAAACGCTAATGTAGTTAAAAGATTTCAGATGATAGATTTCAGATTTCAGATTTTTTTTATTGCAATTTACAGTGCTAATCTAAACCCCTAAACTCTAAACCCCTATACTAATCTACACTTTCAAATAATATCGATAAAATAAAAAGCCAAAAACAGCTCCCAACGAATCAAAAATACCATCCCAAACATCAAAACTTCTACCTGCAACAACGTTTAATTGATAAAATTCGATAGCAAAACCAAACGCAATAGCAACGGCAATAATCATTCGGGAGCTTTTATCTTGATGAGCAAAAACCATTTTCCATAAAATAAAAAATGCGAAAAAGAAGGTAAAATGAACCACTTTGTCAAAATGGTCAAATAAATTCAGTTTTGGGAGCTCTTTACCTGGCATTGAAACGCCAATGATGATGATGAGCGTCCACAAAATGGCTAATGTGAACGAAATTTTTCGGTGTGTTTCTAAAAACTGGAATCCTTTTTTAAGCATAAAAAACCCTGCATTTTATTGCAGGGCTTAAAGATATATTGAATAAATGTAGTTTACTCTTTTGAGCAGCAACTATCTTTATTATTTACTTTTTTTTACAGAAAATACTAGCCAATTAAAGCACCGTATTTTTCAGCATCTAATAATGAAGCATATTCATCCGGATTAGAAACTTTTACTTTAACCATCCAACCTGCACCATAAGCATCTGTGTTTACTGCTTCTGGAGCTGCTTCTAAACCAGCATTTACCTCTAAAATGGTTCCTGCCATTGGCAAAAACAAGTCAGATACTGTTTTCACCGCTTCAACGGTTCCAAAAATTTCGTTAGCTGCTAATTCTTTTCCAACGGTGTTGATGTCCACAAATACGATATCGCCTAACTCATGTTGAGCGAAATCAGTAATGCCAATGGTAGCGATGTCGCCTTCTAAACGTACCCATTCGTGATCCGATGTGTATCTTAATTCTGCTGGAATGTTCATTTTTTTAATTTTTAGTTGTTAGTGTTTAGTTACGTAATTCGTAATTAACGTTTAATAGAATACAAAATTACTATTATATTCTATATATACAAATGCTATTTAGCCTCTTCTGTTGTTTCGGCAACAGGCTCGGCGTTTAAAAGGTCTAGTTTTTTCAAAATACCAAACCATTTTATAATTTTTTTCATGTCGCTCACGTACACTCGTTCTTTATCGTATTGAGGCAACAAAATACCAAAGGTTTCTTTAATTTTCTTATTGTCTAATTTGGTAACGTCTAATTCTTTCGCTTTTGATTCGTTTTCTTTAAAATTTTGAAACACTTCAAATAAGCGAATGTTATCTGTTTCAGTATATACCTCAATGCTATCTAATGGCGTAACGTTGTGCGAACGAGCAGCTACAAATTTGGTAGCATCGTCTTCTAAACTTTTCACAATAGCACCATCACTTTTTGTAGAAAGCAATTGGTATAATCCACTTAATCCTGAAATCGCACACAGTTCGTTATATCTCATTTAAAATTTATATTTTGAAGCGCAAATTTAATCAGTTTATTAAAAGAAAAAAGTTTTTGTTTTTTGGGTTACGCATTGCCTTTTTCTTTATGCATCTTATGTGGCTATGGCACAGTTCAACGATTGAACTTTATTCGGCTTCTTGTCCCCACGATCGGGGATTCCTTACCAACATTTTTAAAACTATCACAATATAACCAACCCATTATTTGATTCTCAATAGTTTATTAAAGCAAATACCTAAAATCATTGGCTCAATACCTCCTTCATTTCATATTGGATCAGTGTTGTTAGTGATTGGACTATTCCAATTTTCAATAACAATATCTTCAAGGTTTCTTAAACCTTGAAGGTATAAGAAACAAGGATTCTATCCTCGACTCCAAAAAAATTAAAATCCGAAATTCGACATCCAACATCTCTTCCTTATCTTTACGCTTTAATACTTTTATTCTCATGAAATTAAAAACAATGTTTGCTGTCACTGCATTTACTACGATGGCTATTCAAACTTCCAATGCTCAACCCAAAGCAGTTCGTACACCTCAACCTGCATTTGATGTAATGGCTGAGTCGTTTTCCGATTTGCAAGTGCTTCGCTATCAAGTGCCTGGTTTTGAAAAACTATCGCCTAAGGAAAAAGAATTGGCTTATTATTTATATGAAGCTACCCTGAGTGGCAGAGATATTATTTATGACCAAAAAAGCAAGCATGGTTTATTGCTTCGCAAAACGTTAGAAACTATTTATGGCACTTACCAAGGCGATAGAAATTCGGCCGATTGGAAAAAATTTGAAGACTATTGCGGTCGCTTTTGGTTTAGCAATGGCAATCATCATCATTATGGCAACGAAAAATTTGTACCTGCTTGTAGTTGGGTATATTTTGAAACATTAATTGATAATTGTAATACTACCCTGTTGCCGCACATTTATCCAGAAGATGATTTTTGGATACAAAACGAAGATGTCAATGGTGGACAAAAAAATTCACCAGAACTAGCGAAATACATAGCTGAATTTAAAAACTACGTAAACACGCTTTTTTACGACCTAACTGTGGAACCAAAATTGGTTGATCAACGGGCTAACATTGACAATGTAGTAGCCTCAAGCAATAATTTTTATGAAGGTGTCACTCAAAAAGAAGTAGAAGCTTTTTATGATCAAATGCCTACCACTGGCAATGCACCAAGTTGGGGTTTAAACAGTAAATTGGTAAAAGAAGATGGGGTTATCAAAGAAAAAGTTTGGAAGGCACAAGGTATGTACGGACCTGCTATTGAACAAATTGTGTTTTGGTTAGAAAAAGCCAGCAAAGTAGCTGAAAACGAAAAACAACAAAAAACCATCGATTTATTAGTGAAATTTTTAAACTCAGGTGATTTAAACGATTTTGATGAATACAGCATTGCTTGGGTAAATGATACCGAAAGCAAAATAGATGGTATCAATGGTTTTATTGAAGTGTATTTAGATGCTATTGGTAAAAAAGGAAGTTATGAAAGCTATGTGAGTTTTAAAGACGAAGAGGCTTCAAAACGTTTAGAAGCAATTGCAAAAGAAGCGCAATGGTTTGAGGATAATTCACCCTTAATGCCTGCCCATAAAAAGAAAACCGTAAAAGGCATTATTGCCAAAGCCATTACCGTAATTGCCGAAAGTGGCGACCTTGCACCTACCACCGCTATTGGTATTAATTTACCCAATGCCGATTGGATTCGTAAAGACCATGGTAGCAAATCGGTTTCATTAAGCAACATCATTAATAGCTACAATGTAGCATCGGCTAAAAAAGGCACTTTAGATGAATTTGGTTTAAATGTTGCCGTAAAAGCAAGAATAAAATTGCATGGTGCTTTAGCTTCCGACCTTCATACTGATATGCACGAGTGCATTGGTCATGCATCTGGGCAAATAAACGAAGGCATAGAAACAACCGATAAAACCTTGAAAAACTATGCCAGTTGTTTAGAAGAAGCTCGTGCCGATTTAGTGGGTTTATATTATATTATGGATAAAAAATTGATTGACATTGGCGTAATGCCTTCGTTAGAAGTAGGCAAAGCTGAGTATGACAGTTATATCATGAATGGTTTAATGACGCAATTAACTCGTATTAAATTGGGCGATGATATTGAGGAAGCACACATGCGCAACCGTCAGTTAAATGCAAAATGGGTGTATGAAAAAGGGAAAAAAGACAACGTAATTCAGTTTGTAAAAAAAGGAACTAAAACCTATGTGCAAATTAATGACTACGTAAAATTAAGAAAATTGTTTGGCGATTTATTGCGTGAAATTCAACGCATCAAATCGGAAGGCGACTTTACAGCAGGACAAGCCTTGGTAGAAAACTATGGGGTAAAAGTAGACCAAGCTTTGCATAAAGAAGTATTGGCTCGTTTTAATACCTTAGGCATAAAACCTTACAGAGGCTTTATACAACCTCGTTTAAAATTAATTGCTGAACAAGGTGTATTCAGCGATGTGAAAATTGAATATCCAACTTCATTTTTTCAACAAATGATGGATTATGGAAAACAATATAGTTTTTTACCGGTAAAAAACTAAACCGCATTTTCAGATTGAACACAAATGAAAACCTTTCTAATTTTAGTAAATTGGAAAGGTTTTTTTATTTAAATTTCATATTATGACAACTATTACCAAAAAGCCAAAATTATTTGACTTTATTAGAGAATCAAATGAGGATGAATTAGAAATTTTATATGCTGTTCCGTCAAAAAAAAATATATTAGAAGATGAGATTTTACTAACTGAAATAAATGAGAGGGCAATTGATTTAAAATCTGGAAAAGTCAAAGGTATTACTTGGGATGAAGTACAAGTACGTGTTAAAAAATCAAGGGTGTTTCAAGTTGTATTTTATCCTATGGCTTCAAAATACCTTCATGCTGTTTAACATCACTTTTAATTTTCGTTTCAAATTTTCTATTTCTATCATTACATTGTCTTTCGTTTTATATTCTATCGATACAGGGTTATGAAACAATCGTTTTTTTAATTCTTCTTTTTGTA
>CANHNT010000150.1 GCA_947461985.1 Bacteroidota bacterium
ATTTTGTTTTATTAAAGAATACAACGGTTGAAACCAATTTTCAGTCACTTCAAAATCAGCACTTAACAGCACATAATACTTCGATTTGATTTGCAACAATCCTTCATAATAGCCGTTGGCAAACCCTCTATTGATGTCAATTTTAACTAAATGTACAGTAGGGAAGTTTTCTTTTACATAATTGTACGTACCGTCTGTACTGGCATTGTCAACTAATACAACATCATACAAACCCTTGGCTTGTTCAACTAATAAAGGAAAAAAAAGTTTATGTAAATCTGTGCCATTATAACTTAATACAACAACCGCTGTTTCATGTTGGCAAACAATCATTTTGCTTGCGAATGCTTATTTATATTTTGGAGTATACTGCGTACTTTCTGGCACTTCAATATCAGCTGTGCTTTTGAAAGAACGAGTCCATAAACCATAGTTACACCCTACTGCAAATAGCAACAGACTAAATAACCCTAAATGAAATAAAAATTTCGCTCTAGAAGGTTTGTTTACATCTATATCTACTGGGTTGTCTATGTATTCTATATAATCTTTGTTGTCCATGTGTTACAATTAAGAGATTACAAAAGTAAAACTGTTTTTGTGTATATGCAAATTAAATAAGGTCAATATGTAAAATTCTTATATGTTATTTATACACATTGTATAATTTATTAAATACAAACCGTTAAAAAATAAAAAACTCAAAATAACGAATGCTATTTTGAGTTTTAACTATGACAAAATTCAAATTTTATTTATCTTCTTTTGGACTCGATGCTTTTTCTTTTTTAGAAATTGTTTTCAAAGTAAATTTAATCAACGAAGTTTCCTCATCTAAATCAGCGATTAACGTATCTCCTTCTTTTACATGTGCCGATAAAATTTCTTCCGCAAGTGGATCTTCTAAATATTTTTGAATTGCCCGGTGTAAAGGTCTTGCACCAAATTGTTGGTCATATCCTTTTTCACCAATAAACGTTTTTGCTTTGGGAGTCAATTCTAATTTAAACCCTAAAGCGTTTAAGCGTTTCATCACATTTGCCATCACTAAATCTATAATTAGATGAATGTGTTCTTGCGTTAATGAATTAAACACAACCACATCGTCAATACGATTTAAGAACTCAGGAGCAAATGTTCTTTTTAATGCTTTTTCAATAACTGCTTTACTACTTTCATCCGATGTAGCCACTTTTGTGCTTGTAGCAAAACCAACGCCATCTCCAAATTCTTTTAACTGACGAACTCCAATATTGGATGTCATGATAATGATCGAATTTTTAAAATCTATTTTTCGGCCCATTCCATCAGTTAATTGGCCATCATCAAGTACTTGCAATAAAATATTATAAATATCTGGATGCGCTTTTTCAATCTCATCTAAAAGAATAATGCTATACGGTTTGCGTCTAACTTTTTCGGTTAATTGTCCACCTTCTTCATAACCTACATATCCTGGAGGGGCTCCAATTAATCTGCTCACCGAAAATTTCTCCATGTATTCACTCATATCAATACGAATCAATGCATCTTCTGAGTCGAACATATTTTTTGCCAAAGTACGAGCTAACTCCGTTTTACCCACACCTGTAGGACCTAAAAATATGAATGAACCAATTGGTTTTTTAGGATCTTTAAGCCCTACTCTATTGCGTTGAATGGCTTTTACCACATTTTTGATTGCCTCTTCTTGACCAATTACGGAGCCTTGTAATTCGGTTCCCATGTTCCGTAATTTTTCACTTTCAGCAGCGACCATTCTGTTTACGGGAATGCCTGTCATCATGTGAATGACTTCGGCTATTTCTTCTTCTGTAATAGGATAACGGTTGCTTTTTACTTCATTTTCCCAATTCGATTTTGCCGCTTCTAACTCTTCTTGCAAACGCTTTTCTGTATCTCTTAAAGAAGCTGCTTTTTCAAATTGTTGACTTTTCACAACTTGATTTTTTTCAACTTTAATATCTTCTATTTTTTGCTCTAACTCTAAAACATTTTTAGGAACATCAATGTTTTTCAAATGCACTCTTGCGCCTACTTCATCCATTACATCAATGGCTTTATCTGGCAACAATCGATCGGTAATATATCGGTTACTCAACTTAACGCAAGCGTCAATAGCGTCTTGGTTATAGCTTACATTATGATACTCTTCGTATTTAGGTTTCAAATTGTTTAAGATAATTATGGTATCGTCTACACTTGGTGGCTCCACTAATACTTTTTGGAAACGTCTATCCAATGCACCATCTTTTTCTATTTGAGTACGATATTCATCTAACGTAGTGGCACCAATGCATTGCAGTTCTCCACGTGCCAAGGCAGGTTTAAAAATGTTAGAAGCATCTAATGAACCACTAGCTCCACCAGCGCCAACAATGGTATGAATTTCATCGATAAATAAAATCACATCCCTGTTTTTTTCGAGTTCATTCATGATGGCTTTCATACGCTCTTCAAACTGACCACGATATTTAGTGCCAGCTACCAACGCAGCTAAATCTAAACTCACTACCCGTTTATCAAACAATACACGAGAAACTTTTCGTTGTTGAATACGCAAAGCTAAACCTTCAATAATCGCTGTTTTACCAACGCCTGGTTCACCAATTAAAATGGGGTTGTTTTTTTTGCGTCGAGATAAAATTTGAGATACTCGTTCAATTTCCTTTTCACGACCTACAATAGGATCTAATTGTCCCATTTCGGCCAACCGAGTAATGTCTCTACCGAAATTATCTAATACAGGCGTTTTAGATTTTGAATTTGGTGGAGATACTGGCTTTTTAGATCCAAATTGTCCTTTGTCATCTTCTTCTTCAAATCCACCAGCTCCTTCGTCTTTTAATTCATTGCGAACGTCATGACTGATGCCTGCAACCAATTCTAATTCATTTTTAAATAAATCATAATCTACCTTAAACTGACCTAAAATTTGGCAAGCTACATTGTCTTTATTTCTTAAAATTGAAAGCACTAAGTGTTCACTTTCTGCCAATGGGCTTTTTAATGATTTAGCTTCTAAAACGGTTATTCTGATTACTTTTTCTGCTTGTTTGGTTAACGGTAGACTATTAATATTTACAGGAACAGCTAATTTCCCTCCTTTATTTTTAATCACTTTTTCCAATTCTTCACGAAGATTAAATAAATCGACATGCAAATTTTGCAATATGCGTATTCCTAATCCTTGACCGTCTCGAATCATCCCTAACATCAGATGCTCTGTTCCTATAAAATCATTTCCCAATCGTAAAGCTTCTTCACGACTAAATGAAATTATTTCTTTTACCTTTGATGAAAAATGTGCGTCCATAAATTTAATTTAATTTAACAAAAATACTTATTATTTTTTACTTTAAAAAGAAAGATATAAACATGAAATACAATATTGATACCAAAGAAAATTTTGACATAATTACACCAATAAATGACACATTTAATCAAGAATTGGCAGAAAAAATACATTCATTTCTATCAACTTCAATTTTAAAAAAAAGAAGTGCCATTATTGACTTCTCTTCTATTCAATCTATTGAAAACAATTTAAGTCAATCTGTTATTGATTGGCATCATGAAATGTACGATTCAAACTTATCTTTTGCCCTTTGTGGGATGAATGATGACGTTAAAAAAACGCTGCTTGAAAATATAGAATCGGATATTTTAAACATCACACCCAAACAAATTGAAGCGATTGATATTGTGGCAATGGAAGGGCTGGAAAGAGAATTAATGGGTGATGATGATTTTGATTTTTAGCCCTACTTCGCATCTAAAATTACACTTCCTTTAGAAGGCATAATAATTACTTTTGCATTTGTAGAAGTCGCTATTTCTTTGTAGGCTTTAATTTGTTCGTATTGCAATTGTTTGTCAGACAATCCTTCATTTAATATTTTTTGGTAATCAGCAATTCCTCTTGCTTCTACCCGTTTTCGTTCTGCCTCTTGCTGTTCTTTTTGCAATACAAACTGCATTTTTTGCGCTTCTTGTTCAGCATTTATTTTACTTTCTATGGTTAGTTTTACCGTTTGTGGCAACGCAATGTTTCTAATTAATAAATTTTCTAAAATCAAACCTCTATTATTGAATTCTTTATCGATGTCTTTAAAAATACGTTGTTGAAATTCATCTCTTTTGGTTGAATACAATTCTACTGCATCATAATAAACGGCATTGTCTCTAATTTTCGTTCTTGCTAAAGGTCTAATAATTTTATCTTTAAAATCGATCCCTACATTTTTGACCAATTGAGGTGCATTGGTAGCATTTACACGGTATAAAACAGATAAATCGATGGTTACTTCTAACCCATCTTTTGTCAACACACGAATTGCATCATCTCCTGCAATTTCGCCTTCTCCGTGCACTCCACTCATGGTATAGTTTTGAGTTCTTACATCCACTTCAGAAACTGAAACTAATGGATTCACAAAATTTAATCCACTTCCTAAACTTTTAGTTTGAATTTTGCCAAACATAGATTGCACACCAATATAACCGGCATCAATTTGTTTTACACAAGAACTCATAATGCCTAACCCCATCACTAAAAATGAAAATAAACGCATTCCATTTTTTATTTTATCAGGGTTTTGATAACGAATTAATGCCTTTGAAACAGTGCTTGCAGCTAAGAAAATAAGGATTCCTAAAAATAATAAAAACATAGTATTGATTTTTGAAATGTAAAGTTATGTGAAATTTAAATGATAAATTTTAATTATTTAGGCAGTCAAGTGCTTATTCAAAATCTTCGTACAATAAATATTTTTTTCTTATTTTTTTAAATTGAAGCAACCCTTTTTTCCACGAATTTCTTATTTGAGTTTCAGACGATTCATTTATTATTTGCGCTCTGAGAGATGCCGTACCAGCTAATTTTTCAAAAAAATCATTAAAAAATTTCTCTTTTGTTGTAGCCTGTGCTAATGAATATGCATTTATTAAAAAGGATAAATTCAATTCATTTTTAGTAATTTTCAAAACGTCGGTAGGTGATAAATTCATATTTGCTCCAAAACATTTTTCACCTAAATGAGGCGGATTTTTTGCACCTTCCACTGATTCGGGAGTAAAAGAAAATCCATTGTCTTTAAAGGCAGGATGCCCCCAAACTTCAAAGGGAGTTTTAGTTCCTCTGCCTACACTCACATCGGTCCCTTCAAACAAGCATAACGATGGGTATAAGAACACCGCTGCTGTACTTTTTAAATTGGGCGATGGTGCTATAGGCAAATGATAAAACGTGTTATGATTATAATTTTTACAAGTAACTATCGTTAATTTACATTTAACTTTTTTTGC
>CANHNT010000151.1 GCA_947461985.1 Bacteroidota bacterium
AGGAAAAATAGTTTTGCAACTCAATGAAATGAATCAAAATTATTTGGATATTTCCTCTTTAAAAGTTGTCATTTATTTATTGAAGATTGAAACAGAAAAAGGGAAAATTGTTCATCAATATTTTTCTAAAAATTAATGAAATTATTAATTAAACAATTTAAACACCTCCCTTTATCCCTCCTCAAGGAGGGAAGTAAAATTTGTTATTTATTAGGTTTTTTATTTTTTTTTCATTCATGTGTAAAAGACATTCCTAATCCTGATATTAAAACAATTCCAAACGCATCGCACAAAGGAGTAGTAATTTTAAATGAAGGTTCTTATGCAAATAATAATGCTGAAATTTCATTTTTAGATTTTGAAAATAATACAATTTCTAATTCAATATTTAATACTGCAAATAATAAAAGTTTGGGTGATGTAGCGCAAGATATTATTTTGGTTAATGGCAAATATTATATCACAATCAATAATTCAAATAAAATCATGGTGATAAATTCAGCTACTTTTAAGGAAATAAAAACAATTAAAAATAGTTCTAATCCACGATATTTTTTAAAAATTAATGATTCGGTTTTATATGTAAGTTCTTTGTATTCAAATTCAATATTTGTTTTAAATACCAATCAAAATGAAATTATACATACGATTCATTTAGATTTTTCAAATACCGAAAAAATGATTTTGTTCAACGGGAAAGTATATGCGACCAATTGGAATACGAGTTGCAATTTTATTTATCAAATTAATCCGTTAACGCATTTAATTGAAGATAAAATAACCCTTGCTGGTTTTGCTGCCCACGAAATAGAGATGGATAAAAATGGAATGTTGTGGGTAATGTCGGGCAATAAATATCAAAATACAAATTCATATTTTACGGTTATTAATCCAGAGACAAAGCAAATTATGAAGTCGTTTTCATTTGCAAAAGAGCAAGACCCTTTTCGATTAGTATTTAATAAAACGAGGGATTCGCTGTATTTTTTGCAAGTCAATTATCAAGGTCAAAATACCAATAATGGCTTGTATAAAATGTCAATTGAAAATACATTTCTTCCAAACCAGGCATTCATTCCTGCACAAACAAATTCTTATTTCTGGGCGCTTGGTTTAGATACCATCCACAATCAAATTTATTTATCAGACCCCAAAGGATTCAATCAAAGCAGTGCTGTTTTGAAATATGATTTGCAAGGGAATTTTATTCAATCTTATAAAGCTGGTATAGGAGCTAACACCTTTTTGTTTCAATAAATGAAAAGGGAGCTCACGATATTATGCTTGTTTTTTGTTCAACAATTAGTTGCTCAAGACACAACGCATGTTTTAAAAAATGCAGTTATCTATGAACAAAAAAAAGAAATACAATTTTCTGAAACGCAACCTATTCCACAGGAAATAATACATAATTTTCAACATGCTTCGTTGCAACAACTCCTAGAAATGCATACGAATGTTTTTGTGAAAAATTATGGAATAAGCACCTTAAGTACGATAAGTATTCGAGGAAGTTCGGCTGCACAAACACAAGTAAATTGGCATGGTGTAAATATTAACAATGCCACTACAGGATTGACCGATTTTAGCACCTTAGCGGTTTCTTTGTTTGACAATATTGATATTCAATATTCAAGTTCATTTAAAAATTCATCATTATCTGGAAGTGTAAATTTGGACGATAATAAACCTGTTTTTAGAAGATATTTTAAAACAAAATTTGCATTGGGATATGAGAGTTTGCAAAATGCAAGTGCATTAGCCAGTGTACTTTATTCTGATCAAGTTGTTTATAATAAAACAAAAATCATGGTCAGTAACGCTCAAAATTTATATTCATTTTATAATGAAGATAAAGAAGAAATGCAAACGACCATGCATGCAAAAAGCAAACAAATAGGAGTGATGAATGACTTTGCTGTCAACATTCGCTCAAAGCATATTTTGTCTGTATCCAGTTGGTTACAACATACCCAACGAGAAATACCTGCAACAACGTTTGAACAATTTAGTGCTAAAGAAGAAGCGATTTCTTCATTTAAAAATATCATAGAATTCAAACCCAAAGGAACCGATTATTTTTCAACCACATCGTCTTTAGCAACATTATTTGATTTTTATAATTACGCAGATTCGACCATTCATTTAAAATCAAATGTGCACACATTTACCTTACCTTATTCTCAAACAGTTAATTTTAAATTCAACAGAAATAATTATTTGTATTTTAAATTGATGGGTAGAAGTTCATTTTTATTAAATCAATCGAAAAATGATTTGCATACAATTGGTTTTAATGCTGCTTTCACGAGAGAAAATATTTTACAACGAATTGCTATCAAATTGTTTGTTCAAAAAGAGTTCAGTAATATTTTTTCACTCCCCTTAGTTTATTCAATTTCTACGAAAGTTAAAATAAAATATGGTTTGGAAGTGTATGCTAATTTTTCTACCAATTACAGAATGCCGACCCTGAATGAATTGTATTATAATCCAGGAGGAAACATTGATTTGAAACCTGAAAAAAGTAAAAATATTGAATCTGGTTTTCATTATTTTAAACAATATCATCAACATACTTTAAATGTTAGTTCAGCTTTTTATAAACGAAAAGTGGATCAATGGATTGCTTGGTATGGCAATGCTATTTTAACGCCGCATAATATTCAGCAAGTGGAAAGTAAAGGATTGGAAATGAATTTGAATTATGATGTTGTTTTAAAAAAGTATCAAAAGCCAGTAGGAGGTTTTGACATACTAATAGCCAGTAAATATCCTTCATACACAACGTTTAAATCTTCTATTTTATATGCCTACACATTGTCTACTACCAAACAATCTGCTATTGCAAATGATTATTCAATAGGTAAACAAATACCGTATGTTCCTCGATATCAATTTAAAATGAGTGTTGGGTTTCAGCATAAAAATCTAGAAATGCATTTTGTGCAAACCTACACAGGTTATCGTTTCGTGACAACAGATGAAAGTCAATATTTAAAACCGTATGCTACTTCAAATTTATGGGCAAGTTATCATTATCGATTTCAAGCATTGAAAGGAGCAATCAATCTTCGGTTCAATAATATTTTAAACAAGTCATATCAAAGTATTGTAGGTAGGGTAATGCCAGGTCGAAATGGCACCATCGGTTTTACCTTTGAGATTCCTTAGATAAAAAAAAACACCTCAAATTGAGGTGTTTTTTTTAACAAATTGAAAATTATTAATGACTAACAGTAACTTTTTGAGTTAAGTTGCCAGTTGCTGTTTTTAATGAAACTAAATAAATTCCGTTAGAAAAATCTTTAGCATTAATTACTAAACCTTGATTACCAATTTTGTTTACTAAATTATTTGAGTAAACAACTTTACCTGTTAAATCAGTAACATTAATAGTTACATCAGTAGCTTCAGTTAAAGAGAATTCTAAATTAATGAAGTCAGCAGTAGGATTTGGGAATAAAGATAAAGTAGCATTTTTTAATACATTGTTGATAGCAGTTGGATATGCTGATTTCCATTTTCCGTTTTGAACTTCACCACTTAATGCGCTAATTAATAAAACATTTGCTTTAGCATCAAATAAATTTACACCTGCAGGAATTGCAGTGTTAAACGTGTAAGTATAAGTTTGACCAGCTGTCATAGTAGCAGGTAAACTTGTAGCAACACCTGTAAAACCACCTTCAATGTTACGAGCAACGTGATTATAAGTCATTTGCGCAGCAGGCACAGGATTTGCTTTTGTTTCAAAACCACCCATAACACCATTAGCACCTCCAGCATAAGCATTTGCTTGGTTCCATCCAGCAGCAGTTCCTTTCATATTATCTTGTGTAATTACTAATGCTAAACGATAATCGTAGTTAGCTTTAGTATTTACAGCCATTTTAACATCTACTTTAACAGACATTGTACTGCCAGATATTGTAGGTTGAGAAACTGTTAAATCTGCAACACCAAAATCATTAGCATGAGCTGTGTAAGCTGCTAAAAATTGAGAAGGGTCTAATTCTTCTTTTCTTCCTGTTAAACCTGAAGGGTAACCACCAATTAAACCACCCATACCTGCATCATAAGTCGCAACGGTCATCGGATCGCTCGTGCCATTGTGTACAGCAATTAATACAGCTTCTGGGTGAACTTTAGCCATAGAATCCATATAAACAGCTCCTCTTGGACACCATTGACACCATGTTCCTGTACCTTCCTCAAATACTTGAGTTAAAGTTGGTGTAAACGTAGCTGATCCAAATTCAGATGAAGTTGAATCGTTTACATGATTAGCATCACCTGTTAATTCAACCCACATTTTGATTGGCTTAATACCAGCAGAAGCCATTGGGTAATTTAATGAAAATACTGCAGATGCATAAGACGCAATATTACCTGTTTGAGGGAAAGTTTGAGTACTAGTACCATCATTTACTTTAACATTATATGAAGTAATTGTAGATCCACCATAGTTATATAATAATCCTTGAACTGGAATATTTCCACCAATAGTAGCATAAGATTGGTAACTAGCAACTGAAGGAGTCATAGCTAAAACAGCGGCATCAGCTGCTGGTAAAGTTTTTAATTCAAAATCATCAATGTATAAAATTTCTTTATCGTTACTATTATTTACAATAGCAATATTGATAGATTGACCTACATATGCATTTAAATTAATAGCATGAGTAGCCCAACTTGTAGAACTTTCAGCAGTAATAGTCAATAAATCTGTTGTAAATGAAGCGGCTGCATTACCAGTTGTAGAAACTTTAACTTTGAAACCATCAGCATAATTTGCACTTGATGCCAATCCTTTAAATAATAAAAACTGACCAGCTGTTGGAGTAAAAGAAGGAGAAATCAACCAATCATTTGCATTTCCTACTGGTGTGTACCATGATGTACTAGCAGCTACGGTATCTTTTGTTCCATTAGAATAAGAAATTTCTCTTGTAATCCAAGCATTTGTTCCAAATGCTAATGCTAAAGATGTGTAAGGAGTCAACCCATCACCATTAAATTGCGTCCAACCTGTTGGTAACCCACCAACATTCCAAGATCCTGTACCCACCGTTACTGGTGAAATTGGCGTTATTGTATTAAAAGTTTGAGGAAATTGTGCCTTCATTGTCATGAAACTACACAATGCAAGGGCAGAGAATAATATTTTCTTCATTTATAAAATTTTTAGAATGCTAATGTAGTCATTATTTTTTTATTAAGAATTATAATATATATATATATTATCCACTATTTTTGTACAATGCGATTAATCTCCTTTTTTTTACTGCTAAAT
>CANHNT010000152.1 GCA_947461985.1 Bacteroidota bacterium
ATTTAATATTTATTTTATGCAAATATTTAGACAACTCTTCAGATAATCGTTTGGTTAATGTAGTAACCAAAACGCGTTGATTATTGGCAACTCGTTTGTCAATTTCATCCATCAAATCATCAATTTGATTGATGCTTGGGCGAACTTCAATTGGTGGATCCAATAATCCAGTAGGACGAACCACTTGCTCAACCACTTCGCCTTCACACAAGTCTAATTCATAGTTTCCGGGCGTTGCACTCACAAAAATGGTTTGGCTCATCATGCCTTTAAACTCGTTGAAATTTAAGGGGCGATTATCTAACGCCGAAGGCAACCGAAATCCATAGCTTACTAAATTTAATTTTCGGGCCCGATCTCCTCCATACATGCCACTCACTTGAGGAATGGTCACATGGCTTTCATCAATTACCAATAAAAAATCTTTTGGAAAATAATCGATTAAACAAAACGGCCGGTCGCCAGGATTTCTTCTATCTAAAAAACGAGAATAATTTTCGATGCCTTTGCAATAACCCAATTCTTGAATCATTTCAATATCATAAGCCACCCGTTCTTTTATTCGTTGAGCTTCTGCAAATTTTTGTTCTCGTTTAAAATATTCTTCTTGAGCAAAGGCTTCATCTTGTATTTCATGAATTATATTTTTCATTTGGTCTTGAGGCGCTAAATAAATGTTTGCAGGAAAAATAGCAGCATCATCCATTGACACAATTTTTTTTCCAGTCACGATTTCTATTCGCTGAATTTCTTCTATCTCATCGCCAAAAAAAATGACCCGATAACCATAATCGGCATAGGGCAAATTGATATCTACGGTGTCTCCTTTTACACGAAACATGCCACGATCAAACTCCATTGCACTTCGTGCATAAATGGCATTCACTAAATGGTGCAAAAAATGATTTCGACCATAGTTTTGACCTTTTGAAATGCGAATGATTCCATTTTCATAATCTTTGGGATTACCTAAACCATAAATGCATGAAACCGAAGCTACCACAATAATATCTCTTCGTCCACTCAACAAACTAGCCGTTGTTCTCAAACGAAGTTTTTCTAATTCGGCATTGACTGCCAAATCTTTTTCGATATAAACACCTGTTGAAGGCAAGTAAGCTTCGGGTTGGTAATAGTCGTAATAAGATACGAAATACTCCACGGCATTGTCAGGAAAAAAAGCACGAAGCTCACCATATAATTGTGCCACCAATGTTTTGTTGTGGGTTAGCACCAAAGTCGGTTTGTCGGTTTGCTGAATTACGTTGGCGATGGTAAAGGTTTTGCCCGAACCCGTTACGCCCAATAAAGTTTGATATTGTTCATTGTCATTTACACCCTTCACCAATTTTTCGATGGCTGCAGGTTGGTCGCCATTGGGCTTGTAAGGAGACTGAATGTGAAACATAGAATACAAAAGTAAAGAATTCCTTTATGATAAATGAATCTGATATTAAATTTACCAAGCATCATAAAAAATACAAAATGATTTACCATTGAATTTATCGAATTAATAAAACATCCCCTTTTAAATCATATTTTTTCCCCTCAGGCGTTGTAAACTTACAAACATAATAATAGGTGCCAATATCACATTTTTTTGTTTTCAAATTTCCATCCCATCCTAAAGCTGGATTGTTGGATTTAAAAACTATTTCTCCAAATCGATTTGCAATTAATATTGAAAAATCAGTAATTCTATCTAAGTCAAGATTGTATAAGAAAGCTTTAAACTCGTCGTTTTTAAAATCTCCATTGGGTGTAAACGCATTTGGAAAAAATACACGTTCATCTTTTATTATGCTTCCACAATTTGTTCCTGAATCAATGCAACCTTCCATTGATTTTGCAACGAGTGTATAGCAATATTCTCCAGGTTCAAACTGTTTTACGGTTGTTGAGGTAGAAATTGAAAAAAGATTTGCACCTAAAAACCATTGATATGAACTAGCACCTGTAGTATAATTAGTTAAGGTAAATGTAGGATCTTGTATCAAGGCAATTTTAGGCGTCACTTCAAAATTAATATTAGGGCTTGGTGCCAACTTTACAGTAAATGAAACGGAATCAAAAACTGGACAAGGTCCTAAAATATATCCGAACACCTTATACTTTGTAGTTACAGAAGGAGAAAATGTTATGTTGGTTGAGTCTGAATTAAACGCGACACCATTCATTGGCGTTACTTGTAAAAAATCTCTTTTTTGAACAGGGTAAACAATGCTTTCTCCAGCACAAATGACCGTATCAGCAGGTAAAAATAATTGAAAATTTCGAGAAGATACAGTAAGGGTAAACGAAATGGTGTCATACTCCACACAAACTCCAGCACTTGAACCAATGATTGTATACGTGGTTGTTGTAGTAGGTGAAAAAACAAGTTGAGTAGTATCCATGTTGGTTGTAAAACCAGTGCCAGGCACAATGCTTAAAAAACCATGTTTGGGAACTTTAAGGTGAGCCGTATCTCCAAAACACAGCGTGGTTTTAGTTGGGTAATTTAAATTATAATCAACCCCTTTATTTAACATAGAGTCATCTAATCTTGTATAAAATCCATCACTTGAATCTGTTGCTGTATTGATGACTAATGTTGTTCCGCCAAATGTTGCATTTACTCTAAAAAAACCAACTGCATATAATTGCTTTCCTTTTCCTTTGGCTACAGCATTGCATCGATCGTTGCTGTCAATACCGCCTCCGGTTGCAACCCACATCCATTTTCCTTCAGGAGAAATTTTGGCCACAAACGCTTCTAAACTTCTGCCGGTTGGGGCTATAATTTTATCTCCAAATTTTGCACCTTCATTAATATCGCCACATACAAACACATTGCAATATTCATCAGCAATAATATCATTACCTCGTTCTCCTCCTAAGTTGCTTCCAGCACGTTTACCCCAAATGGGTTTGCCAGTAACGGCATCAAATTTCATAACAAATACATCTCGTTTATCATAGTTTTTTACCAATACGGTATCTACAATTAATGAATCTCGATGTTCGCCTGTGATATAAATATGCCCTTGCTTGTCAGCACAAATTCCATTGCTCCAATCGTCTTTATTACTTCCTCCTTTGGTAGACCACATATAGTTTCCTGAGGTGTCATATTTAATCACAAAAATATCATGGCCTCCTGCGCTGTTAAAAATATTAGTCCCAAATTTTTTATTCGTGCCATCAAAACCTGCTGTGGCATAAATATTTCCAGCGTCATCACTACAAATGGCCGCATCTCGTTCTACATATTTACCTACTAAAGGATCCCATGGTAAATTTCCAAAAGTTCTTATCCATTGAAAGGTACCATTGGCATCTACTTTGGTTAGCCAATAACATTGCTTGTGGGTAAGCATTGTGCCTACATTTACATTGGGATATTGAATTTGTCCATTACAAGTAATGGTATCCCCTGTAATAAAACCTACAATGTAGGCATTGCCATTTTTATCGAATACAGCATCATAAGCATGGTCGTCTCCGTATGATTTACTTCCTGCAAATCTGCCCCATAATAAGTTTCCATTTCTATCGTGCTTGATTATAAAACCTTGGTCTCCTCCTCCCAATCCGGAGTTGTTAAGCACAATAGAACCCATAGTAAAAGTTGTACCATAATAAGTGCCTACTATAATGCTATTTCCAGCACTGTCCACGTCCATTCCTAAAACTCGATCATCAAAAACACTGCCTCCACTTCGCGCCCAATAGCAGTATCCGTTGCTGTCTAATTTTGCAATAAATGCTTCTTTGCTGTATTGGTTTATGGTGTATACTAAGGGAATCGCATTGGTGCCCAATGTTATTTGTTGTGTAAAATATCCTGCAATATATACGTATCCAGAATCGTCCGTTTTTACACAAGAAACTTTATTGCCTTTTCGCATCCCATAGCGTTGCGCCCAAACCCAATTTTGCGCATCCATAACATTGGCAAAACAAAGTAGTAAGAATGTAATTAATACTAATTTTTTTATCATAATATAAAGCAAATATAATATTAATATAACATAGACGGATATGCATACAAAAATATTTGGTAATTATTTTATCTCATTTTAATTAATATCTTTGCTTCATGTCTTCAAGCTCAGTATATATTAGTTTAGTGAACTTGCGAAAGCAAAATAAAAAAGCTTTTGCAGTTTTAATCGATCCGGATAATACCGATACACATCAAATTATTGAAATTGCTCAATTATGCAACGATGCAAAGGTAGATTTTGTGTTTGTAGGTGGGAGTTTAATGTTGAGTAACCACTTAGATGAATGTATAAAAACATTTAAATCAAAAAGCACAATACCGGTTATTTTATTTCCTGGCAGTCCATCTCAAGTTAGTAAAGAAGCCGATGCCTTGTTTTATTTATCATTAATTTCTGGTCGTAATCCCGAATTATTAATTGGAGCGCATGTGGTTTCTGCACCAATGATAAAAGCCAGTGGTTTAGAGGTTATTTCTACAGGATATATGGTGGTGGATGGTGGAAAACCTACTACAGTTTCCTATATGAGTCACAGTGCGCCCATTCCATATGATAAAGATGATATTGCCGTTTGCACCGCCATTGCAGGGGAGTTTTTAGGCAAAAATGTTTTATACATGGATGCAGGCAGTGGTGCAATTAACCCGATCAGTGAAATGATGATTCAAAAAGTTTCCAGTCAAATTTCTATTCCGTTAATTGTTGGGGGTGGAATTTCTACCCCAGAAAAAGCAATTGCAAATTGCAAAGCTGGTGCCGATATCATTGTAGTTGGCAATGCCATTGAAAAAGATAATCATCTTATTCAAGCGCTAGCAGAAGCAATCCATAGCTGCTGATTTTTAAAAATCTACTAACTTTTTCTATTTACTTTTCGTCTTGTTGTTAAAGATGTCTTATATTTATATTACAAAATGATTAATCATGAAACTATATTTTTCAAAAAAAATCCTTTCTTTTAGCTTAATTGCTAGTTTTATTACCATTATATCTTGTAATAAATTTGAAAATAGTCCAATCTCAGAAACTTATTTAGATACTGAAGAACCTGATTATGGCAATAAAGCAACATCTCCAGAATGGAATGCTAAAATACATTTAGGAAGGGTTTTGTTTTATGACAAAGCGTTGTCACTTAATAATTCTATTTCTTGTGCAAGTTGTCATAAACAAGCATTGGCCTTTGCCGATGATGTAGCACAAAGTCGTGGTTTTGAAAACAAATTGACCCACAGAAACTCGATTGCTATTCAAAATTTAGGATTTAGCTCGGTTTTAAATGGTGGTTTTC
>CANHNT010000153.1 GCA_947461985.1 Bacteroidota bacterium
AAAACTTCAAAAAAGATTTCATGAATGGCTTCTGCAACTTCTTTATTAATAATACCATTTGTTACTAAAACGCCACCAAAGGCACTTTCAGGATCGCCTGCCAATGCATGTTTCCAAGCATCGATAAGGGTAGATTTTGAAGCAATGCCACAAACATTGGTGTGTTTAATAATTCCAAATACAGAGACCTCATCCCCCTGCCCCTTCTCCTTTAGGAGAAGAGGAGTACGGAATTCATTAATTAATTGCACTGCCGCATCCACATCTACTAAATTATTGTACGACAACTCCTTGCCATGCAATTGAATAAAAATATCGTTTAACTTACCAGTAAAGCTTGCTGATTGATGCGGATTTTCGCCATAACGCAAAGGCGATGTTTGCGTATTGAAATAATTTGAAATGGCAATATCATAGTCCATCACTACTTTAAACGCTTTTGCTGCAAATGATTTGCGTTGGTCTATTGTTGTTTCACCCTGTTGTGCTGATAAAATAGTTTCTAAAACTTGGTAATCCTCTTTTGAAGCAAGCACCGTTAAATCGCTGAAATTTTTAGCAGCTGCACGAATCATGGACGGACCACCAATATCAATTTTTTCGATAATTAAAGCCTCCTCTAAATCGCCTCCAATAGAGGAGACTTTTTGCATTTGCGCTGCTAATACTTCTTCAAACGGATATAAATCCACAATAACTAAATCAATTGCAGGAATGTCGTATTCCTTCATTTCTTGCAAATCTTGTTCTAAATTTCTACGACCTAAAATGCCTCCAAAAATTTTAGGATGCAAAGTCTTCACTCGTCCTCCTAAAATAGACGGATAGTTGGTAACCGATTCGACAGGAATACATGGAATGTTTAAAGCCTCAATAAATTGTTGAGTGCCTCCTGTGGAGTAAATGGTTACGTTTAGGTCGTGCAATGTTTGCACAAGCGTTTCTAAACCGTCTTTATAAAAAACGGAAATCAATGCAGCAGAAATTTTCTTATTCATGAAAAGTATTTGAGAAATTATGTAAAGTTGCGCAAAATTAATGAAAGCAAATTGGCTTTGCAATTAAAAGATGATTACTTTCCATTCAATTATTAAAACTAAAAAACATCATTTATAAATCAACCACAAAAGCACCTTGTTCTGAAACGTAATGAACGGGATTGCTTACTTCTTTTAAATTTTCTTTTAATGCATCCATATTCCAAAATGGAATTGTGTTGTCAACAATAATTTGTTTCATTTTAAAATGATTGTTTATCCATTCTTTGGTAGCCAGGCATTTTTGAGCAATAATCAAATAATCGATTTCAATTGGCTGTGTAGTTGAAATGTTTAATGAATTAACAATGGCAACTTTTTTTCCTGACATGAAATAAAATTGAATGGGTTCGGTAATTTCTTTTTGTATAAAATTTCCAGTGGTTTCTTTTGCTTGAAAAAATATTTTGCTGGGCGTAAACGTAAATTTATCATCGCCTTTGGTAATGGAATCGTTGGTAAAATAAATTTGATTGCCATTGACAAATCCTAATGCACTTTGTTTGGGTAGGCTATACACAATCATTTTTTGTTGTTGTAAATTTTCTTTTCGAATAAAAAGTGTACTTATTAAAAACATACACATAGCACCTAAAGAAGCAATGAGCATGTTGACTTTTTTGTAGTAAAAATAAATTCCTAAAAAAACAATACATAAAAAAAGCAATACTACTTGCCACTCATTTACTTGTATGGCTGTCCAGGAAACAAATGAAAGTTGGCTAATTTTTAAAACTACATAATTTAAAAACAAAATGCTTTTTGAAATAACCACACCTATTATTTTTGCCAAAGGCGTAAACCATGAAAATAATACCAAGCCTATTTCGGCATATAAAATAAACCCTGTCATAGGAATTGCTATTAAATTACTCACTAAAAACAGTAAGGGGAATTGATGAAAATAATAAATAATAATCGGTATGGTTAGCACTTGTGCCGATAATGTTCCAGCAATCATTGCCCAAATTTTATCAACAACGTAATTTGAAAAATAGTTTAATTGATAAAATTTTTCAAAAAATAATAACATGCTTAAAACTGCTGTATAGGACAATTGAAAACCTACATCGACCAACCAAAATGGATTGTAGCATAACAAACAAAATGCTGATGCAGCCAAATTATTATAAATCGACATTTTTCTGTCTATAATTTCGCCCACCCCAATAAAGGTAAACATGATTGCTGAACGAGTAACTGAGGGTGGCAAACCGGTTAAACAAGCAAACAACCACATCGTTAAAATGGCAATTACATAAGCTCCAATTTTTTTTCGTTTAAAAAATGGAATGCGAAACATTAACCAAATCATACTGCCATAAATCATCGCCATGTGCATGCCTGATATAGCGATAACATGCACAATGCCTGTATTTGAGTAGGTTTGCCAAGTTTCATCATCTACATTTTTGCGATAGCCAATGAGCAGTGCTTCTGCTATGCCTTTGGCACTTGATTCGGTAATGTATTGATTTAATATTTTTCGGGTATTGAAATTCCAACGATTAAAAAGGGTCGTGCTTGTCGTAGTATTTTTATTGGTAAATTGAAATTCATGTTCCCTTAAATAAGCCGACTCATAAATATTCCGCAGGTGACAATAATTGGCATAATTAAATGAACCCGGATTATTGGTGTTTTTTATTGGCAAAAATTTTTGTTTAACCAATAGCCAATCGCCTTCTCGTAGTTGTTTGCTTTTTTCATTTTTTTGAAAATAAATGATGGCCTCCCCTTTTGTTTCAATGGAATGTTTGTCATCCATTAATTGTTTAATTTCAACAATGGCTTTGTACGTTTTTGGTTTTGTTTCAACTTCTGAATGAATGCGCACGAATGCATTTTCATAGTTCGCTTTTTGGGGTTGATACCAATTATTCGTGTTTTCAATAGAGGTGATATAAGGTAATAAATAGCCAATAGAAATGATGAATGTATTGATTAAAACACCCGTAATTATTTTTAGTTTAAATCGAGTTTCTATTTTTAAAAATTGAAAACTAATGATTGAAAAAATACTGATTAAACCAAGTATACAAGCAACATAAATAAGTGATTTAGGAATCCACAGATAACAGACAATTCCTAAAATCATTGGCAAAAGAAGTCGTAGAAACGGAGATTGTTTCCAAGTAGGGTTCATGCGATAAATTTATACGTAAATATATTCATTTTTTAAATAATGAAAATTATACTCATCGTAAATTAATCGCTGAGCAGTAAAACAATGTTTATTATTCGACAACAAACGAATATAATCGACTATAACCAATTAAAAACCGACTTGGGTTTTCGTGTAATCACATCTTTGCATTGTCAATTTAACAAAGACGTTTGATGAGTTGATTGAGATAAATAAATTTTAAAACCATAAAAGAAAAAACCATGTACGCATTAAAAAACAAAGTTCAATTAATTGGACATTTAGGAAAAAACCCAGAAATTAAAACCATTGATAATGGTAAAAAAGTCGCTCGTCTAAGTTTAGCCACATCTGAAAGCTATAAAAATTTACAAGGCGAAAAAGTAACTGAAACTCAATGGCACAGTTTAGTTGCTTGGGGAAAATTGGCTGATATTTTGGAACAATATACCTCTAAAGGAAGTGAAATTTGTGTAGAAGGCAAATTGACTTACAGAGAATATACAGACAAAGACGGGGTAAAAAGAAATATTACAGAAATTGTAGTAAATGAAATTTTATTGTTGGATAAAAAAGCAAGTGCAATTTAGGGTTAAAATGATCGTTCCATAGGAAGGGTTCAACTATTTAGGATTGGGTTTAAACCCAATCCTATTTTAATAAAAACCAAATCATTGTCTCTTACTCATAATTTTCAAACCTGTTTTCCCAATATCTGACATCCAACATCTGACATCTTTTTCCTACATTTGAACACCTTTAAAAAATGACTACAGACGATCAAAATAAAATATTTAAGTTGGCTTATGGCTTTGTGAATGATACCAATTCGCATATATACCTGACTGGTAAAGCTGGAACAGGAAAAACTACTTTTTTGCGCTATGTAAAAATGAATTGTGAAAAAAACTTAGTGGTAGTTGCTCCTACAGGCGTTGCTGCCATTAATGCTGGCGGTGTAACGATGCACTCCTTTTTTCAATTGCCTTTTAACCCTTACATACCACACGCACAAACTGGTTTTGGAATGAATGCCAATGTGGTTGATAAAAATACCTTGCTAAAAAATATTCGTTTTAATAGTCAAAAACGAAAATTATTGGAGGAATTGCAGCTATTAATTATTGATGAGGTGAGTATGCTTCGTGCTGATATGTTGGATGCCATTGATGCCATACTTCGTTCTTTCAGACGCAACCAACGTCCGTTTGGTGGGGTGCAAATGTTGTTTATTGGAGACCTTTACCAATTACCTCCTGTGGTGACGGATAATGACAAAGACCTATTTGACCAACATTATGAAAGTCCGTTTTTTTTTCATGCAAAGGTTTTTGAACAAACTAAACCCTTGTTTGTAGAGTTGAAAAAAATCTATCGACAAACAGAAGAAACGTTTATAGATTTACTGAATAAAGTACGCCATAATCGGTTGGGCTTTGATGATTATGAATTATTAAACGAACGATACAAACCGAACTTTAAAGGTGAAGCCAATCAATACATTACGCTTACCTCACACAACTTTAAAGCAGATAAAATAAATGAACATGAGCTCAATGTATTAAACGCTCGTATGCACGAATTTAAAGGCGAAATAAAAAATGATTTTGGGGAAAAACAATTGCCAACCGAAATGGTTTTGCGTTTAAAAGAAGGCGCACAGGTTATGTTTATTAAAAATGATAGTAGCCCAGAAAAAAAATATTATAATGGAAAAATTGTAGTCATTCATAAAATAAAAGACGAGGAAATAACAGTTAAGTTTCCTGAAACTGGCGAATTATTGATATTAGAAAAAGAAACATGGGATAATGTCAATTATCAACTGAACACTGAAAAAAATGAAATTGAAGAAAAAGTGTTAGGGCAGTTTATTCAATATCCTTTGCGATTAGCATGGGCCATCACGATTCATAAAAGCCAAGGCTTAACCTTTGAAAAAGCCATCATAGATGCAGGGTATTCATTCGCACCAGGACAGGTTTATGTGGCATTGAGTAGATGCACCACCTTGGAAGGACTGGTTTTGCATTCGCCTATTACTTCAATGTCTAT
>CANHNT010000154.1 GCA_947461985.1 Bacteroidota bacterium
CAGAAATTCCATCATGCACCAAAATACAAATGTCAATTATTCTGCCTTTTTGAAAAGCAAATTTAGCACCACACGTTTCAATATCTACAATGGCAAACATAGTTAGTATTAATTTTTTGCACTGCAATTATTCTTTTATCATAGTTCAAATACTTTAACTGTGCATTTGCTAATTGACCAAGAAGCATTGCAAATAATACTAGTAATCCATTGAATTGATAAATATTCTTTTTCGTACAATTTATTCAAATTTACATAAAAAAATGCCGACAAAATATTCTGTCGGCATTTTTATTATTTTATTTTAGTACTAGTTTTTAATAGTCATTTCATCCATCAACATTCTTCCTCCTAAAACTTTATCCACTACCCACATGATGTAACGAACATCGGCACATATTGTTCTTTTATATCGTTTGTCAAAGGCTACATCGCCACTCATTGCTTCCCAGTTTCCGTCAAAAGCGCAACCTATTAATTCGCCATTTCCATTAATTACTGGGCTACCCGAGTTACCTCCTGTAATGTCATTGGTGGTGATGAAACAAGTAACTAAACCTCCTAAGCTTTTGTCGGCATATGGGCCAAAGTCTTTTCTTTTCAAAAGGTCTACAATTTTAGGTTGTAAATCAAATTCTTTGTCTCCTGGTTTATATTTTTCTAACAATCCATCTGCCATGGTATAATAATTATAAAAAATGGCATCTTTAGGAGCATACGAACTTACTTTCCCGTAACTCACTCTCATGGTAGAATTGGCATCAGGATACATTGCCTTTCCTTCATTTTTTTCTAATAATGCGCCTTGATAAGCTCTATTTAAATCGAACATTTCATAATTAAACTCATTTACTTTGGGCGCATAATTGGTGTTGTAGTTTTGCATTACGCTCAATGCATGCACGATTGCTCCATCTTGCATTAAGTTTTCAATATTATCTGCATTACACATTTCTTCAAACTTAGCACTGTCGAGCAATGCAGAGTTAGCATATACATTTTCAGTATAGTTATCAAAGGTTTCTTTCCAATCGTCTGAACCATATTTACCAAATACTTCATTCGTATAAACTGCTGGCAATTGTGCTTTAGGTACATCTTGATAATACATCAAGTTTAAGGACGCAAAAACCTTTTTATCTAACTCTAAATTGAATCCATCAAAAGCCCCTTTTCGAGCTTTCAAAATACGCTTACATAAAACATTGATTGAGTCTTTACTTACCTCTGCAGTTAACGCTTTATCAATTAAATCAAAACTCATTGCGAATTTAGTTAGTGCAGGAGCCATAAATGCTTCTCGATAAAAAGTGGCATGCTTTACATAAGGTTGATAAGCCGCATAAGCTTTTTGATAATCATTCATCAAAGTAGATAATGATTTATCGTTTTCTTTAGCCCATCCAAGAAATTGTTTTTCTTCTTTTTCTTTTTGAGCTAAAATATTTAAATTTTTCAATTGCTCAGTTTGGCCAATAAAATATTTCCAATAATTTGCAATTTGTGCATAGCTAGATGAATACGCTAAATCAACTGCAGGATCTTTTTCCATTTCTTCACGCATGATGGATAAACGTTTATCACGAATTTTTACAACCGTAGGATTTGATAAATTAATCGCTTGATCTACCCCAAATGAAGTCATATAACGCGTTGTTCTTCCAGGATAACCCATAATCATTGCATAGTCATTGTCTTTTACTCCTTTTAATGAAACAGGCAAATGATGTTTGGGAACGTAAGGTCTGTTGTTTGGAGAATAGGGTGCAGGTTTATTATCATTGTTTGCATAAACTCTAAACATAGAGAAATCGCATGTATGACGAGGCCACATCCAATTGTCCGTATCGCCACCAAATTTTCCTAAATTTTCAGGAGGTGCGCCTACCAAACGAATATCAGTGAATTTTTGATATACAAATAAATAGTATTTATTGCCAGCATAAAACGATTTAACATCACTTTCATACGTGCCATTTTCGTTTGCTTTTTCAGAAATTTCTTTGGCAATGACTGCAAATTTCTTTTCAACATCAACCCCATAAGCATCTCCAATATAATGATTTACTTTGGCAGTAACATCTTCAATTCTTGATAAAAATTTAACAGACAAGCCAGCACAAGGCAATTCTTGTTCTCTTGAAGTAGCCATAAAACCATTCATTAAATAATTATTGCTAACTGAGCTCAATGCAGCTATATAAGAATATCCACAGTGGTGATTGGTTAATATCAATGCTTTATCAGAAATAATTTCACCTGTGCATCCACCTCCAAAATGAACAATAGCATCTTTCATAGAGCTTTTGTTGATGCTGTAAATTTGTTCAGCAGTTAGTTTTAATCCCAATCGCTGCATTTCAGCATAGTTTTGAGAAATCAATAATGGCATCCACATTCCTTCATCTGCCTTTGCAAAAAATTGACCCGAAATAATTAATAATACTAATAACAGTTTTTTCATTTAAAAGAAATTTTTATTTTTAAGTGCACAAATATAATTCATGAAAACTGAACTCCTATAATAATTTGATAATGAGTAAAAATTATACAGCAAATCATTATCGTATATATTTTAAAACCACTATTTTTTTACATAGAAAAGATAATATCAAAATTTGGGAACGTTATGTGATATATAAAATGGAATCTAGTTTTAGTAAAATTATATAGAGTTATTAAGTATTATTTCTACTCCAATTTGACACTAATACATATTTATAATTAGCCAAATATATATTATTTTATATACTTTTGGCAGGATATAATATTTTATAATATGATTGTAAGTATTATATTTGCTATACAATATTAAGTATTATGAAATTTATTGGTAGAGAATATGAAATAAAAATTTTAAATGATGTGCTCAAATCTACTCAATCTGAAATGGTGGCAATTTATGGTAGAAGACGAGTTGGCAAAACATTTTTAGTTAGAAATTGCTACAAAAAAGAATTAATTTTTAGTATTTCGGGCATGCACAATGCAACTCAAAATGAGCAACTAAAAAATTTCTCTATTGCATTGAAAGAAGCAAAAAAATCTAGAGCAAAAGTAATTGCACCTACATCGTGGATAGATGCATTTGAAGAGTTAAAAGATTTTATAATTCAACAAAAAACTAAATCTAAAAAAGTTTTATTTTTTGATGAATTACCATGGTTAGATACTCCAAAATCTAATTTTTTACAAGCATTAGATTTGTTTTGGAATTCATGGGCGACAAACAGAAGAGATATTGTATTGGTTATTTGTGGTTCAGCATCAAGCTGGATGATTAAAAAAATATTAAACAATAAAGGTGGTTTACACAATCGTGTAACAAAGCGAATTCGTTTAATGCCATTTACATTAAATGAAACAGAATTATATTTAAAGCAAAAACAAATTAAACTCGATAGATATAGCATTACTCAACTTTACATGGCAATTGGTGGCATTCCATTTTATTTAAACGAAGTGCAAAAAGGCAAGACTGTCGCACAAAATATTGCTGAAATTTGTTTTTCAAAAGATGGTTTATTGCAAATTGAATTTCATAATTTGTATAAAGCATTATTTAATAATTCAGATAAACATGTTCGCATTATAAAGGCATTAGCCAATTCTCATCAAGGATTAACACGAAACGAAATTATTAAAAAAGCAAAGCTGAACACTGGTGGAAGCATAAGCATTTTATTGAACGAATTGTTAGAAAGTGGCTTTATTACCGAAATAAAATCACAACACAATAAATTAAAAAACAATATTTATCGATTAACTGATGAATACTCGTTGTTCTACATAAAATTTATTGAACCCAATTTACCAACCAATAAAAATACGTGGATACGATTAAGTAAAGAGTCAGTTTATGCATCATGGTGTGGCTATGCCTTTGAAAATTGTTGTTTTAAGCATATTGAAGAAATTAAAATTGCGTTAGGTATCAGTGGCATTCATACTAATATATTTTCGTGGCAAAATAAAGAGGCACAAATTGATATGATTATTGACAGAGACGATAGAGCAGTAAATATTTGTGAAATGAAATTTTATAATACTGAATTTGAAATTACAAAAGCTTACCATACAGTTTTGCAACGAAAATTACAAGCATATCAAAGTGAAAATAAATTAAATAAAAATAATTTTATCACACTCATAACTTCATTTGGAATAAAAAACAATAACTACTCAAACTCAATAATAGATAATGTTTTAACAATTAATAATTTATTTTAAAACATATTACAAATTATTATATTCTGCCAAATGTATTTATTTTAGAATACTTTTGGCGAAGTATAGATTTATTGAGTTTTATAAAATTTATTATCGTTATCTAAAATCAAAGTATCTTGAATGATTTGGTAATGATATTTAAAATTCATTGGAGATCTGGGCAATGCTTCTGGTGGTAATGGAGTAATGTGTAAATTAAACTCATTAAATCCCTTTGGAATTAGATATTTTAGTTTTGAGTTTGAGTATTTAACTAGAATGTAATCTGGTTTAATTTTAGAAATATATTGAAATACATCACCAAAATATGTATTGGAAGTATGTGTGAAGATAATTTTATTTTTTGCATAAAAATAAATAAACATTTTATCTAATTTTCCTTCTATATAAGATGTATTGTATTGCATAATGCCATCCATATCAATATTAAATAAATAGTCTTTCCTTTTTCTAGTATGAAATCCTACTCTATACATTTTTGCACTGTACTCCCCTTTCAGTTTTACAGAATCTACAAGAATATAAATACTGTCTTCTTTTAAATAGTATTTTCCATCATATGAAAATGATTTCCCTCCTAACCATTCGGGACTGTAATAATAAGTAATAGAATCATTTTTGAATATATAATTCTTATCATAATGGTTAGTATAATGACCATTATGAATCAATTTCTTTTCTTGTGCAAAAGAATTTATGCTTATAAAAAGCAATATTATTGGTAGTATATAGGAATGTAATTTCATTTTCAAATTAAATTGACTATTTTTAGTCCTACAAAAAACACTTCTCATGTTCGAAACTTCACGTCCAATAAAAAGTATAGAAAAAAATGTAGCTACGAATACAAAAATGGCTTACATCAATGATGTGCCTTTTCAGTTTATTCCTGGAGAAACGATATTGACTTTTGTGCGTAGAAGTTTGGGTGAAAATTTAGTGCCAACCTTGTGTGATGCACCCAACCTTGACCCTTTTGGGAGTTGCCGTGTTTGCAGTGTGG
>CANHNT010000155.1 GCA_947461985.1 Bacteroidota bacterium
ATTGTTTAGAAGATAGGTATTTGTTGGCTGAAGATGCTATTAGCAAAGGATATAATAAGGAATTGTTAGTAAAAGCAGGTTTGGTTTATGATAGAAATGATAAACTTCAAGCAATTTATCATGGACGGGTTACGTTTCCGATTCATAACCAAAGTGGAAGAGTGATTGGGTTTGGTGCTAGAATTTTAAAATCGAATGACAAGTCTCCTAAATATATTAACACTCCAGAAAACGAAATTTATTATAAAAGCAAAACGCTTTATGGCATTTACTTCGCTAAAAATTTAATTAGCAAAGAAGATGAATGTTTACTGGTAGAAGGATATACAGATGTAATTTCATTGCATCAAGCTGGAATAGAAAATGCAGTGGCTAGCAGTGGCACTTCGTTAACTGAAGAACAATTAAAATTAATAAAACGCTATACTAAAAACCTGACAATCTTATATGACGGAGATGCAGCAGGTATAAAAGCTGCATTGAGGGGTTTAGATATGGCCATTGAGCAAGGCTTAAATGTTCAGGTTGTTTTATTGCCTGATAACCATGACCCAGATAGTTATGTTCAAAAAGTGGGTGTTGAGGAGTTTAAAAATTACATAAAAAACAATAAAAAAGATATCATTCTTTTTAAATTAGAAGCTTCGCTAAAGGAAGCTAAAGATGATACCATTAAGAAGTCAGAGTTAATTAATGATATTGCAGATACTATTTCTAAAATAAATAAATTAGAAGAATTTAGTAAACAACAAGATTATATTAGACGTTGTGCTCAATTATTGCAAATTGAAGAAGCTGGTTTGATTTCTTTAGTGAATAAAAAAATTAGAGATAAAGTTGTTAAAAATGATTTTGCGAATAAACAAGAAGCCGATGAACTTGCTTTAAAAGCTGAACCTCAGCAAAATCAGGAGCAGCAAATAGTAACCGATTTATTACAAAAAGATTATTTGCAAGAAAAAGGTTTAATAAGAATACTTATTGAATACGGTAAACAACCTTTTGATGAAACCTTTAATGTGGCAGATTATATTCGTAATAGAGTTGAGAATAATGATTTTGTAAATGTTGGTTGGCGAACTATTTTTGAGTTTTTTTACAAGACAGTTGATACCACTTTAGAATATCCTGATGCGAGAACATTTACTTATCATGATGATGAACAAATAAGAAGCTTTAGTATTGAAGCATTGTACTTTCCATATGATTTAAGTCCAAATTGGGTAGAAAAACATCAAATAGCCACACCTACAAAAGATTCATTATATGTAGATGATGTAAACCATACCGTTAATTTTTTTATGCTCCGGAAAATTAGGAATTTATTTAATACCTATGCTGAGGAATTAAGCAAGGTTACTCAATTAGATGAAGAGATAATTCTACAACGCTCTTGGGCAGAGCTAAAAAGAATGGAGATTGAACTCCTTAATAATTACAAAACAGTAATGGTAAGATAAATATAAAATATCTACTTATAGATTAATAACTAATTCCTAAGTGCACCTGAAATATTTGGTTAGTCCAGACTTCATACGTATTTATCGTATTTAAATTATTTAATCCTACTATAATTCTTGCACCCATATTCAATTTTAATGAATGCGAATCACCTCCCGATTGATACCAAAAACCACCAATAAAATTGTAATTATTATTTTTTAATATTTTAATGCCACTTTCAAGCAGCTCACTCTTATCTATAACAGATACATTTGCACTGTATTGAGGGCCTATTTGCAACCAAAACTTTTGAGTACATTTAATATTCAATAAAATTGGCAATGAAATTGTTTGAAATCTGAAATTACCAACCGTTAAACTATCATTAATACGTTTATAATACTGTTTATATAAGCCATAAAAACTAGAGTCGGTAGTGATTTCATTTTGAGTCCACACGGATTCTAGTTGTAAGCCAATTCTATGTTTATTTAAATTAATAAAAGCCCCTACTTGTGGACCTGTTGAATATACATTTTTCAAGCCGTCTCCATTCATTTTTTGGGCTTGTAATCCTCCTTTTAAACCAAATGATAAATCTAATGCTGCTACAATATATGTAGAGAAAATAAAAGGAAGAATTAACATACTTTTTAATAGAAAACGATTATTCATGCTACAAAAATAAACATTTAATTGACTTTTTTTATACAATATAAGATTCTGTATCAATTTTCAAATTGCTACTATAGCATTCCAAGTGTACATTTGCAAAAATCTTAATATAGAAATGATTTTATCTGACAAAAAAATATTACAAGAAATAGAAAAAGGAACGATTAAAATTGTGCCTTATCATAGAGACTGTTTGGGCAGCAACTCATACGACGTTCATTTAGGAAAGCACTTAGCAACCTATGTAGACAGAGAATTAGATGCTAAAAAGCATAATACCATCAAACATTTTGATATTCCAGAAGAAGGATATGTATTAGAACCAGGTGCTTTTTATTTAGGCGTTACAGATGAATATACTGAAACCCATGAACATGTTCCGTTTTTGGAGGGCAAATCGAGCACTGGCCGCTTAGGCATTGATATACATGCAACAGCAGGAAAAGGTGATGTAGGATTTTGTGGCAATTGGACCTTAGAAATTTCAGTGAAACAACCTGTAAGAGTATATGCAGGAATGCCTATTGGACAATTAATTTATTTTCCTGTAGATGGAGAAATTGAAGTAAAATACAATAATAAAGCAGGTGCAAAATACAGTGGGCAAATTAATAAACCAGTTGAAAGCATGATGTGGAAGAATAGTTTTTAGTTTTAAATTTTTAGTTATTTTCAAACTCAAGAATATTTACCCAAACGCTACACTACTAAATAATAAATAACTAAACTTAAAAAAATAATAAAATGAAAAAATCAAGCATATTCGCATTAGTTATTATTGCTATTGCATTAGGATTTATATTAAGCATGGTCGGTGATTTTAGCAGTTATGAAACTTTTGCAACTGCTGAAGCAAAACCAGGAAAAGAGTATCAAATTATTGCCAAGTTGGATACTATAAATAATAAAATGGAATATGATCCAATCAAAGATCCGAACCATTTTGTTTTTTTTGCAAAAGATGATGCAGGCGCTGTAAAAAAAGTAAATTTCACAGGCACAAAACCGCAAGATTTTGAACGCAGTGAAAAATTAACGATGACAGGCACAATGGAAAATGGGGAATTCATATGCAATAAAATTTTAATGAAATGTCCATCAAAATACAAAACAGATCAAGTTGCCTTGGGAACGAAAAGCTGAGGTCTTTTGTCTATTGTCTGTTAACAGCAAAATGAATTAAATTCTGAAAAATTAAACATTAAAAACTAAAAAATTGAGTACTACCTTTTTAAACGAACATTTATTACCTGGAAAAATTGGACAGTTTTTTGTAATCCTTTCATTTATAGCTTCCATTGTTTCTGCAATTGCATTTATGGCATCTACCAATTCTAAATTATTGGAAGGTCAACAAAGTTGGAGAAAAATAGGGCGCACTTCATTTGTCGTTCACGCAATTTCTGTTTTCTCTATTTTTGGAATATTATTTTATATTATTTTCAATCATTATTTCGAATATAATTATGCTTGGGCACACTCAAGCAAAGCATTGCCCTTTAAATATTTATTGTCTTGTTTTTGGGAAGGGCAAGAGGGAAGTTTTTTATTATGGTCGGTATGGCATGCTATTTTAGGGATATTTCTTTTATTTAGAAAAAATAAATGGGAAACACCCGTGATGTCTATTGTCAGTTTAGTTCAAATTATATTGAGCTCAATGTTAATTGGATTACATTTTTTTGGAGAAAAAGTAGGAAGCTCTCCTTTTCTTTTATTGAGAGACCAAATGAGCAATGCACCCATTTTTTCGCAACCTAATTATTTAGATTTTATTCAAGATGGAAATGGTTTAAATCCTTTATTACAAAACTATTGGATGGTGATTCATCCTCCAATATTATTTTTAGGTTTTTCGGCTACCCTATTTCCTTTTGCATATTCATTAGCCGCACTTTGGAAAAATGATTATGAAGACTTAACTCCTTCGCTTTTGCGCTGGTCTGTTTTTAGTGGAATGGTTTTAGGAACTGGCATTATGATGGGTGGCGCTTGGGCTTATGAGAGTTTAAATTTTGGGGGATATTGGGCTTGGGACCCAGTAGAAAATGCATCGTTAGTGCCTTGGATTATCATGATAGCAGGTATGCATACAACAATGATTTATAAAGCCACAGGATACTCCTTAAAATCTACGTTGTTGTTTTTTATATTCTCATTTTCATTGGTTTTATATTCTACATTTTTAACCCGAACGGGGATTTTAGGAGAAACCTCTGTGCATGCATTTACGGGTGAAGGTCATTCCATCTTTTATCATTTAATTTTGTTTGTATTTTTATTTTTAGGATTAGGTTTATTCTTATTTTTTAAAAATTTCAAAAAAATACCTGACCATAAAAAAGAAGAAGAAGCACTTGCCTCTCGAGAATTTTGGATGTTTATTGGCGCTTTGGTTTTAATGATTTCAGTTGTACAAATTACGTACACAACATCAATGCCTGTTTGGAATAAAATGTTTGGTACAAAATTAACGATTACCGACCCAATCACGCATTACAACAAAATTCAAATTTGGATAACCTTGATTGTATTATTGGGAACTGCCTTAATTCATTTTTTGAAATTTAAAGACAGCAATATAAAAGAGGTTGCAAAAAAAATCGCAATGCCAGTAATCGTTTCGTTAGCTTTTACCGTTCTGATTGCTTACTTACAAGATTTTACAAGGTTTCCTTTTCAATTATTTTTATTTGCATCCATACTTACTGTTGTCGCCAATTTGTTTTATATCATAAACGTTATTAAATGGAAAGCAATTAAATGGGGAGGTTCCATTGCTCATATTGGTTTCGGATTGATGATGATAGGTATTTTAATTTCGGGATACAATAAACGAGTTATTTCCATAAATCGTTTAGGAGTTGATTTTGAAATGGGTAAGAAAACGAAAGAAGAGAATAAAAAAGAGAGCCGAGAAAATATTTTGCTTTTCAAAAATATTCCGGTAACAATGAATGGCTATTATTTAACCTATTTAGGAGATACTGTAGCAGAACCGAATCATTACTACAATATTCAATTTCAAAAAAGAGAAAAAGATACAGGAAGAGTAACTGAGCAGTTTGTATTG
>CANHNT010000156.1 GCA_947461985.1 Bacteroidota bacterium
AAGAAATTAAAGAAAAATTATTTAATAAAGAACACGATTTGTGGGTTTATTAAGAAAAGAATAAATATAAAAAAACACCGATTTTTCGGTGTTTTTTTATGTGTAAAAATAAGTTCGACTAATACAGTTTGCTTTTAACTAATTTCCATTTGTGTAAACGATGCACCAAGGCAACTCGTAATACGCCCAAACCATATTTTATACTTCTACTGAAATTAATGCTAGAGGCTTCTTCAAAATATTTTGTAGGGCACGTAATTTCGGCTATTTCAAAACCATTCATAAATATTTGAGAGAGCATTTCATTGTCAAAAATGAAATCATCATTATTGATATTGTAGTTTATAGAAGTCAATACTTCTTTCGAAAAGGCACGATAGCCAGTGTGGTATTCACTTAGCTTTTGGCTCAATAAAATATTTTCACTCAGTGTTAAAAATCGATTGAAAATATATTTATACATTGGCATTCCTCCATTTAAAGCACCTTTCCCTAAAATGCGAGAGCCCAATACTACTGGATACAAACCGCTGGCTATGATGTGTGACATAGAAGGAATTAACAAAGGAGTATATTGATAATCAGGGTGCAACATGATAACAATATCGGCTCCTAATTCGAGGGCTTTATTGTAGCAGCTTTTTTGATTGCCTCCATAACCTTTATTTTTATCGTGCTTGATAATGTGTTTTATTCCTATTCGGCGCCCTACTTCAACCGTGTCGTCTTTACTTGAATCATCTACCAAAACGACCTCATCAACAATATCAAAAGGAATTTCACTGAAGGTTTTTTCAAGTGTTTTTGCTGCGTTATAAGCAGGCAATACAACTATTATTTTTTTATTATTGAGCATGAATCTGCAATTTACAATGAAAAAATAAATTATAAGGCCAATTCAAATGCAGGTTTTTCTGTATTTAATAAATTAGATTTGGCATGCACAATGATATTTCTATGCTCATCATAAATGGTACATTCTGTATTAGCTATTTTTTTACCCTTCCGAATGACTTTGCCTACTGCAATAATGGTTGATCCTAAAGGAGCACTCCATAAATAATCTATCGATAAATTGACTGTAGTGTAAATGGTTTCAGCATTAGTGCTGTAAAAGGCTAATCCACATATTTCGTCACAAATCATAGCAGCCATTCCACCATGAAGCATTTTTAATGGGTTCGTCATGTCCTCTCGAACTGCTAATGAAACTTCAACTTCCCCCTCATTAACTCGTACTATTTTATAGTGAAGCAATTGACCAGCTTTTGAATGCGACTGAGTGAAATATTGTCCCTCTAATTGTTTTAATTGATGTGCTATATTCAATTTCTTTTCCATTTTTAGAAGCGAATTTAACGAATATAAAAAATATAGATTAATTTTATACCAATTAAAAAAATAATAAATACCAGTTATGACATTAACACAAATTGAATACATTGTAGCAGTAGAAAGAAATGGAAGTTTTGTGACTGCGGCTGAGAAATGTTTTGTTACTCAACCCACTTTGAGCATGCAAATTCAAAAGTTAGAAGAAGAGCTGGGAATAAAAATTTTTGATAGAAATCATCATCCTATTGTGGCAACAGATATGGGAAAGAAAATTTTAGAACAAGCAAAAAATGTAATTTTTGAACGAGATAAAATTGATGAATTAATTATGATGCAAAAAGATGAATTAATTGGTTCATTAAACATTGCAATCATTCCTACAGTAGCGCCAAGCATAGTTCCAAGTGCTTTAAAATCGTTTGTAAAAAAATATCCAAAACTTGATATTACAATTACTGAAATGACGACTTCTCAAATTATTGCTAAATTAAAAGAAGGCGAATTGGATTTTGGAATTTTGAGTACACCTCTATATGAAAAATCATTAAAAGAAAATATACTTTATCATGAGCCTTATGTATTGTATGCATCCGTAGGGCATAAATTATTAAATAAAAAAATAATTTCACCTGAAGATTTAGACCCGAATGAAATTTGGTCTTTAGGAGATGAGCATTGTATGCGTTTTCAAATTATTAATTTGTGTGGCAAACAAAAGTTTGTAGGTGCCAACAATCCCTTTACGTACAATTCTGGATCATTATCTTCGTTAACAAGAATGGTTGATATTAATGGAGGGTATACTATTATGCCAGCACTAAGTTTAGCAGAATTGAGCGAAGATAAAATGAATCAGGTTAGGTATTTTAAAGATCCTATTCCAGTAAGAGAAATTAGTTTAGTGACTAATAAATATTTTACTAAAAATAAATTAGCGATTGCATTTACAGAAAGTATTGTATCAAGCATTCCTAAAGAAATGTCTGCCAAAAACAAAAAGAAAAATATATTGGATATTCGTTAATTATTTTTGCAGATATAAAATTTATTTAAACCATGCAGTATAATTTCAATGTTTTTGAATTTATGCTGAATTTTATCTTCAAGCAACAAACTGTCTGTTTGGCTTTGAGCAATAAAATTGAAAACAATAATTCCTTTTGGGGATAATTTTTTTGCACATAAGCTTATAAAATATTCAGTTTGAATATCAAACGGAACGGTAGTTCCTTTAAACACATCAACCCCAATTAAATCAAACGTTTTAACGGTTTCTTGTAAAAATAATAAGGCGTCTTCACAAATCCATTTTACATTATTTTTTGTATTTAATGCCATACATTCTTTACTCAATACCAATACATCCTCATCAATATCTACAAGAGTTGTTTCAGGATAATGATGATATTCTTTTTGTAAAATTTGCAATGCACTGCCCAAACCTGTTCCTAACAATAAAAAAGAATTAATGAATGGAATTTCTTTTTTTATTTTTTTAAATGGCAACCTAAAAGGCTCATAGCTTACACCTTGTGAGTAAATTGCATCAGCACAGGATAACATCAGTTGGTTTCTAAACAAATAAACGCGTAGTAAATTATTTTGTACGCTTGTTACTTCCTTGATTTTAATAGGAAAAAAATAAGAGATGATTTTTTTGTATAAAGGAAATTCCATTGAAAGTATTAACGTTGACCAAATAGTAAGCTGCCAATTCTAACCATTGTACTGCCTTCCTCAACCGCAATTTTATAATCGCTACTCATGCCCATTGATATTTCGGTAAAATCTTTTTTGTTTAAAAAATAGGCATTTTTTATAAATTGAAAAATACCTTTCAATTGTTTAAATTCATTTCTAATTTGATTTGTATCATTGGTGTTTGTTGCCATACCCATAATGCCAACGATATTTATATGCGCATAATTTTTAGGATTGGTTAAATAATAGTCCATTATTTCTACCAATTCTGTTTCATCTAAACCAAACTTGGTGTCTTCGTTCGCCACGTGCATTTGCAGTAAAACTTTTATTATACGATTGTTTTTTGCAGCCTGTTTTTCTACTTCATCTAACAGTTTTAAACGATCGATTGAATGAATCATTGAAACAAATGGTGCTATGTATTTTACTTTATTTGTTTGCAAATGACCGATTAAATGCCACTCAATATCTTTAGGCATTTGCTCATATTTGTCAACCATTTCTTGCACTTTATTTTCACCAAAAATGCGTTGTCCTTTCTGATAAATAGGCATTATTTGGTCAACTGGTTTTGTTTTAGAAACAGCTACTAGTGTGGTGTGGGTATTTTTTAATTCCGCACAAATGGTCTCAAATGAACTCATGTTTATTCTTTACTAAATAATTTACGAACGATTCCTTTATTTGTTTTTAATAGCAATATATAATTTCCTTTAGCTAGTTTATCTGTTGGAATATTGATTGCAAAAGAAGTATTATTTGTTATTGGTTGACCAATAAAATCAATAATTGAGTAGCTGTAAATCGTTGTATTTGATGGTGTAGAAACAACTAAATAATTGCTTGTTGGATTTGGGAACAGCATAAATGAAGACGCGATGTTTTTTTCAGTGATAGGCAATGCACTGCAATCACTTGTTCCCCAAATGCAATCTGCAAATTGAGGATAATCTATAAATGGATTTCTGTTTCCTTGCAATTGAAAAACGGCATCATTTCTTTCAATTTCCTTTTGGCTAACAGGGTCGTTGTTGTGCCATTGTAATAAAACAGTAACTGCTGCTGAGGTTAACTCTGCACCATTGGCCATTTCCCAATTTTGCCAGCTAGCATCTTCACTTTCATATCGGGTGCTCATATAAAAATAGGCTCTTGCAAAGTCGCCTTTGTAAGCATCTATTGGTTCAAAAATTTTATTTGAATATCCTGGGTATGTGCTGCCCGTTCCTAATTTTGTGCCATTGCTAGATGTATAAGTTGTGCTATTTACTTTGCCATAAGGAAATGCAGCATGTTTATTATTTACCCAGCCATCGGTTGCAAAAAGATGATGCAAATCAGAATACATTGGATATGTATTATCTCCACCAAAATACTCTTTAGGCCAAGTATGTTCTCTGTTGAAACAATCTCCTTCGGCACTGTAATTGCCGCATTGACCAGAGCCAAAATTAAAAACATAAACAGGTGTACCATTCGGAATATCAGTGTACATATCCCAAACTTTTCCATTTGCTTTTGCATCGGTGCTTTCTAAGGCTGACCATAAATCTTGGTATAATAAGGCATTATGCCCTTTAATAATATTGTGTAAAACTGTTTTTAATATCGTTCCATTTTTGCCAAGTGCAGCTGCATAATATTGTGCATTTGCATTGAGTATAAAAACAAAAAAAAGTAAGCTTGTTATTATGATTTTTTTTCTAAACATGTATATTTTTTTAAGATGTTGCAGTGCTTTTTGTTTTGAATATTTCTTTAAAAATACCTACAAAGGAGATGTAATTTAACGGAAATTCTACCATAACATGCATAAAACTTAAAAGAAACAACCATTTAAATCCTAATGAATAGTCAATTAGATATAAACCAACGGATACAATCCACAAAACAAGAATTAATAATGCCCTGCTTTTTGGGATTTCATGCCAACCAATTACTTTCGTTTTTGAGAACCAATTTAAATAATGATAGGTATATGCAAAGGCTATAAAACGCATGACTGCAATGCCTGTTCGTGAATGAAAAATTAATTGAATCATATCTTTTTCACCGGCATTTTTAGCATCT